>JAGCZM010000046.1 GCA_017960005.1 Eggerthellaceae bacterium | reverse complement strand
TCGTCGATGATGATTTGGGGATCTTCGGTCCGGGGGTTGTCGGATGTGACGACTACCCCGTCTGCGGAAAGCGCGATACGCCCCATAACGGGACGCTTGGTCTTGTCCCTGTCTCCTCCGCATCCGAACACCACCCAAAGGTTTCCTTCGGTCAGATCCTTCAAAGCACCGATGGCTTTTTGCAGCGCATCGGGTGTGTGCGCGTAATCGATATAGACGCTTACCGGATAAGGTTTGTTCGGCAATACGCGCTCCAAACGGCCCGGTGCCGCGCTTACGCCGGAGAAAACATCGATGATGGCTTCGGTGTCATATCCCAATGCCATGCATGCGCCGATGGCGCTCATCGCGTTCGAGACGTTGAACTTGCCGATCAATGCGGTATCAAGCGCAAAACGCTTGCCCATGACCGACAACGTCATATGACTGCCTTTTTCGCTGAATTTGAAGCTTTCGGGATGGATATCGGCTTTTTCATCAAAACCCGTGGTGATGATATCGTCGTTTGCATCGTTGCAATAATCGTATAAACGCCTTCCCCACTCATCGTCTGTGCAGATGACGCGTTTTGCGGGATATGCGGATGTGAACAAAAGCTTTTTTGCCTCGAAATACCTTTCCATGTCGTGATGGTAATCGAGATGATCCTGAGTCAGGTTCGTAAAGACCGTGACCTTGTATCGGGTATGGGCCACTCTCTTCAAGTCAAGGGCATGAGAGCTTACTTCCATGGAAACCACGTCGCAGGACGCTTCCGCCATGCGCGCAAACAGCGATTGCAAATCAAAGGATTCGGGAGTGGTATGGCTCGTCTCCTCGAATGCTCCGTCGATGACGTTTCCCAAAGTACCGATGAGACCGGTTTTCTTGCCGAACGATTTGACGATCGAATCGATATAAGAAACCGTGCTCGTTTTGCCGTTGGTGCCGGTAACGCCGACCAAATCAAACTTATGCGAAGGCGCCTCGAAATATCGATCCGACGCAAACGCCAAAGCATCGCGTGCATCCGCAACCGTGACAAAACATATCTCTTTGTCGCTTTTATATGCAAGCTCATGCTCGCATACGATGACGCAAGCGCCTTTGTCGATGGCGTCTTGCGCATAAAGAAGTCCGTCCGTTTTGATACCGGGAATACAGAAGAAGGCATATCCGGGTTTGACGGATGAGCTGTTGTATGCGATGCCGCTTACGGGCGTGTTTGCATCGCCGATGATGCGGCATTCAAAACCCGAGAATATGTCTTTGCATGATTTGATCATGGTTTTATCCGTCAATTCTCGGTAATTCTATACTGCGTGATGGCGTAATTCATGATGTCGGCAAACATTGAACCAACCGTTACTTCGTAGGCAACTTCGTATAAGCCGACATAGCAGACAAGCGAACTGTTTGATTCGGGCAAAAAGCCCACGAAACTCATGTTGTACACGTCTTCTTTGTAAACACCCAATTCGGCAATCTCGGCGGTGGAGGTCTTGCCGGCAACGGTAAAGCCGTTGATGTCGGCAGTTTTGCCCGTACCGTCGGAAACTACGGTCTCGAGCATGGAAATCATCGTGTCGCGGGTGTTTTGCGACTCGATGAGCATGGTTTTGTCATAGGTGATTTTTTCGGAAGCGGCGGATTCTTTGAGCAGGAAGTGGGGCGTGACCGCATAGCCGCCGTTACGCAGGGCGGCATACACTCTGATGATCTGCAAAGGCGTTACCGAAATTCCTTGCCCGAACGTGTTGTTGTAGCCGATGATTCTGCCCCAACGGTCGAAGTTTTGGACCGTACCGGCGGCCTCACCGGGGTAATCGACGCCGATTCTTTTACCGAACCCGTAGGATACGATGGTGTCATAGAACTTCTCGAATCCCATGCTTTCGACAAAAAGCGATATGCCGACGTTCGAGCTTCGGCGTATGACCTCACGAAGTGTCATATCCATGGCGTCGCGCTTGGTGGAGTCGGATACGGTGTATTCGTCGGCGGTGATGGTCACCGGGCAAAATATCGAATCGCTGTCCTTAAACCCATTGTCGAGCAAGGACAGAGCGGCAATCGTCTTGAACACGGAGCCGGGCTCGAGGATCTGGGTCACCACTTTGAGCTGGTCTGACCCGATATAGTTGTTGGCAACATCGGAAGGGTCGAACAGCGGCAGACTGGTCGATGCGTAAAACTCTCCCGTTGCCGAATCCATGACCGTGATTACACCGCCGGTTGCGTTTCTCAGCTCTGCGTTGCGTTTCAAGGTTTCTTCGACATAGCTTTGCAGGGCGATATCAAGCGAGATGGTGATGTCGGTGCCGTCGGTGGGAGGAGTTTCCACCATGACGCCGCCCACGATGGGACGACCGTCCGCTCCGCGCTCCGCGATATAGATGCCTTTTTCTCCGGAAAGAATGTCGTCGTAATACAACTCAAGGCCGGTAATGCCTTTGCCGTCCGCATCGCAAAAACCGACGATTTGGCCTCCCACTTCACCTTGGGGGTATTCGCGGCGCGTATCCGCAATGAAATAGATCCCTTTGAGGCCCAATTCTTTGACGCGATTTGCCTCTTCCACGTCCGCTTGACGCTTTATGTAGGCAAACGTGTTTGATCCGCTCGAAAGTTTGTCTTTGTATGTGTTGACGTCCCCGCCCAGCACGGCGGCAAGGGCCAAAGCGGTTTGATGGGGTTCGACGATTTCCGAAGGGTTGGCATAGATGGTGGTTGCGTCGATGCTGACGGCCAATACGACGCCGTTTCTGTCGTAGATGGTGCCGCGACGCGGTGTCGTCTCAAAAGAAACGGTGCGGGATTTCTTGGCCATCTCCGAGTATTCCTCGGCCTTGACCACCTGCAAAT
>JAGCZM010000045.1 GCA_017960005.1 Eggerthellaceae bacterium | reverse complement strand
TTCATATTCGAGATGCTGTGTCTGGAATGCGCAAGCGTGGGTCTTTCCTGGAGAACCATCATGCATAAAAGAGATGCTTATCGTCTTGCGTTTTGCGGATTCGATATCGATGCATGCGCGAACCTGAGCGACGAATACCTGGAGAGTCAACTTCGCAACGCCGGTTTGATACGAAACCGCGCAAAGATATTCTCGGTGAGAAGCAACGCACGTGCCGTCCTCCAAATCAAAAAGGAGTTTGGCTCCTTCGATGCGTATCTGTGGGGTTTTACTGACGGGAAACAAACGATCGGCAATCGCAAAAGCCTGCGGGATGTCCCCACGCAAAGTCCTCTTTCGAACGCCATAAGCCTTGATATGAAGCGTCGCGGCATATCCTTCATGGGATCGGTAATCACATATTCTTTTTTGCAATCCATCGGCATGATCGACGATCATTTAATCGATTGCCCCTGTTTTGAGGAGTGCAAACAATCTCGATAAATCGGGGACGTTATCTGTCGGTTTGCGGAGCGTGGAAGTATTGTTTGCGTAATGTTTCAAAGCACGTGATGCTTATCTGCTATTCTGCCGATAACCCATTAAATATCGATATTCGGGAGGTATCTTGGAGATCCTGCGAGTAGAAAACCTGACCAAATTATACGGGTCGGGAGAAAACGAAGTGCGTGCGCTCGACGATGTGTCGTTTTCCGTGGGAAAAGGCGAATTCGTCGCCGTCATCGGGCCTTCCGGCTCCGGCAAATCAACGCTCTTGCATACCTTGGGAGGAGTGGATCGACCCACATCGGGTAAGGTCTTTGTGGACGGTATCGACGTTTACGCCCAAAATGAGGAGAAACTTGCCGTATTTCGCCGTCAGAAGGTCGGCCTGATTTATCAGTTTTATAACCTCATTCCCGTGTTCAATGTGGTGGAAAACCTCTCTTTGCCCGTATTGATGGATGGCAAGAAGGTCGATGAAGCTTTTTTGAACGAACTTCTCGAGGGCCTGTCTTTATCCGATCGAAAAACGAATCTGCCCAATCAACTTTCGGGAGGCCAGCAGCAAAGGGTTTCCATCGGGCGGGCGCTCATCAATCGTCCCGCCATAGTGTTGGCGGATGAACCCACCGGCAACCTCGACTCCAAAACCTCCCAAGAGATAGTGCACCTGCTCAAGGATTCCAACGAGCGTTACGGACAAACACTCATCGTCATCACCCACGACATGTCCATCGCATCTCAGGCAAACAGGATTATTACCATCGAAGACGGTCGTATCACAAAAGACAGCGCATCGTAAGGAATCGTCTTGTGAATATTTTCTCGAAATTCACTCTAAGAAGTCTCAGGGTCAATAAGACAAGGACCGTTGTTACCTTTGTCGGCATCGCTTTGTCCATGGCGCTTTTGACTGCGGTGCTTGAGGGCGCGTACAGTGGAATACAGTTTGTCATCAAGGCCGAAGAGGAGTCTGCGGGCCCTTGGCATGGCGCATTTTTGGGGCTTACCGCCGACGATTTCGGGAAGATGCAGCAGGAAAAAAAGATAAAAGATGTTTCCTTCTTGGGACTGGTCGGATGGAGCGAGCTTGCCGTCGACGAGGATGACTTCTACCTCGTGAAACCTTATCTGTTGATAGAGTCTTTGGACGATGGCCATGCCGATTTGCTATCGGTGCGAATCGTTTCCGGACGTCTTCCCCAAAACCCCCAAGAAATCATATTGCCCGCACATTTCATACGCGAAAACCCGATTTCGTATCAAATCGGAGATGTGCTGAGCCTATCGGTGGGGAATCGCTACAGGAGCGGTGAAATAATAGACGCTTGGAACGACAACACGGGGTGGGGGCCTGCCGACGATTCTCTCGGCGATACCGTTACCAAAACATATACCGTTGTTGGCATATGTGAGCGTATGGATTATTCGGTAGAGACGTATACGTGCGGCGGATACATGGCGTTTACCTATGGCGAGACCTGCGACTCCTATGCCGGTTTCTTTACCATGAAAAATCCCGGCGCTTTCTTTGATTACATCAATTCTCCCGATGTTCCCCCAAGACACATCGGCCACTATTATCTGCGTCGTTTATATGGGTCGACCGAC
>JAGCZM010000044.1 GCA_017960005.1 Eggerthellaceae bacterium | reverse complement strand
TACCGGTCGAAGGACTCAAAGCTTCCCGGTACATCATAGAAGGCCTTCAAGTCGCACAGACTTCGGGTGCCGAAGTCATATTGCTCGTGCGAGGCGGCGGATCTTACCAGGATTTGATGCCGTTTAACGATGAAGCATTGGCGCGCGTAATAGCCGCATCAAATGTGCCCATCGTAACCGGTATCGGTCATGAACCCGATACCACCATAGCCGATCTCGTATCCGATAAGCGCGCATCCACTCCCACGGCCGCCGCGGAAACCGTATCTCCCGATGCAAAAGATATACGCGAGACACTCATGCGCGCACTGTTCAGGGCAAATCAGCTTATCGACAACGCTTTTTCGGTTGCACGGGCAAAGATAGACAAGTTTTCCCTTTCTTCCATGTTCAAAGACCCGAGTCGGCTCTATGCCAACGAGGCTCATCAATTGAATTTCATGCATGATAGGCTGGCACGGGTTTTACCGCACAATCTCGAAACGAACATGCAGCGGATGCAACGCTCCAAAGACAAGTTTGTTTGGCTGTCCAAATCGTTTCTGAAGCCTTACGCGCAATCTCTTTCGATGGGGGCTTCGCGCTTAAACGATCTTTCTCCGCTTAACACCTTGGCCAGGGGTTATGCAATCACATCGGATGAAGAAGGAAGGATATTGAATAATGCTATGGGTTTGTCACGCGGAGACAAGCTCAATATCCGATATCATGACGGAAGTGCGTTTTGTGTCGTCGAATCGGTCGATTTAAACGCCCGATAACAGAACAGGGGATATGTATGGATTTGCAAGTACCTATCGAGTCTTTGAGCTTCAGAGAAGAGATGACGCAATTGGAAGAGATCGTCTCTTTGCTTGAGACCAATACGCTTGAGCTGGAAGAATCCCTGAAAATCTACGAGCGCGGCGTTGCGCTTTTGCGTGATTTGCAGCAGCGATTGGGCGATGCGCAGCAAAAGGTCGATGTTTTGATGGGTGAGCTTTCCGGTGATATGGAAGACGATCGCCGTGACGTCACCTTGTCATAATACTTTGAATAGTTTAAGTAATTATCGGAGGATAACATGATCAAAGACGATTGCATTTTCTGCAAAATCGCCAACGGGAAAATCCCGACCAACATTGTTTTCGAAAACGAAGACGTCATGGCGTTCGAAGACGTCGCTCCGATGATGCCCGTCCATACGCTTATCGTACCAAAACAGCACTACGAAAATATCGCCGATGATGTTCCGGTTGAGGTATTGGGCAAGGTATTTGCCGCCGTCAAAACCGTTGCCGAGATCAAAGGGGTAAAGGAAAGCGGGTTTCGTGTGGTGGTAAACACCAACGATGATGCCCGGCAATCCGTACACCACCTGCACATTCATGTGCTCGGCGGCGCCAAGATGAACATCGGCGATCCCAAGGCATGATATTTGTGACGTTTAAGCCCGTTACCGACTTAATCTATGTTCTCGCTGCGCTTTCTTTTACAATGACCGAGACACCTACGAAGGGAATCTTTGAACGTATTGGTTTTGAATGCAGGCTCCAGTTCGCTGAAGTACCAGCTTATCAATGTCGAAAACAAAATAATTCTGGCCAAGGGCATCTGCGAGCGTGTCGGAGGCATCGATTCCTTTTATAAACACAGCTCAAAGGAAGACGAAGACGTCATAGCGACGGTACTGCCCGATCACAGTGCCGCCGTTTCTTTTGTATTGCGCTCTTTGACCACCGGTAAACACAAGGTCATCG
>JAGCZM010000043.1 GCA_017960005.1 Eggerthellaceae bacterium | reverse complement strand
GTTGACACGGGCATAGGTTGCCAAAGAACCGATCAAACCGATGTTGGGACCTTCGAGGGTCTCGATGGGGCACATACGTCCGTAGTGGGAAGTGTGAACGTCGCGAACCTCGAAGCCCGCACGCTCGCGGGACAAACCGCCGGGGCCCAATGCGGACAGACGACGCTTATGCGTGATACCGGCTGCCGGGTTGGCCTGGTCCATAAACTGGGAAAGCTGCGATGAGCCGAAGAACTCACGCACGGAGCCGGTGATGGTTTTGATATTGATTAAAGACTGCGGGGAAAGCGTCGCCAGATCGGTGTTGGTGGTCATTTTCTCGCGAATGCCACGCTCCATACGGGTCAAACCGATGCGGAATTGGTTTTGAATCAATTCGCCGACGGTCTTGATGCGACGATTCCCGAAATGGTCGATGTCGTCGGTCACATAACCTTCCACCCCGTCATGCAATGCGATGATGTAGCGCATGGTTTCGATGATGTCCTCATGACGAAGCGTCAAATCGTCGACATCGGGGGCAAAAGAAAGCTTCTTGTTGATCTTGTAACGACCGACCTTGGCCAAATCGTAGCGCTGTGCGGTAAAGAACAGATTGTCGAGCAGGCCCTTGGAGGTATCCGCCGTTGCCGGCTCGCCGGGACGATAGCGCTTGTAAAGCTCGATTAAGGCCTCTTCCCTTGTCGTGGTGGTGTCTTTTTCCAAAGTACGCCTTACCACGGGGCTGTCGCCCAAAAGTTGGACGATTTCTTCGTTGGTGGAAGCAAGACCGAGTGCACGCAGCAAAATGGTTGCCGCCTGCTTGCGCTTGCGGTCAATACGCACGAACAAAACATCGCGCTTATCGGTCTCGAACTCAAGCCATGCACCTCTGCTGGGGATGATCTTGGCGCCGATTAAAGTCTTGTCGGAAGTTTTGTCGGGTTCGGTGGAAAAATAAACACCGGGGCTGCGTACCAATTGGCTGACCACGACGCGCTCGGTGCCGTTGATGATAAAGGTACCGCGCGGGGTCATCATGGGGTAATCGCCCATGAATACGTTTTGCTCTTTCAGCTCACCGGTTTCTTTGTTGATCAAGACGACTTCGGCGTGCAAAGAAGCCTGGTAAGTCAAGTCCATCTTCTTGCATTGATCGACCGAATGTTTCGGGTCCTCAAAATAATGTGAGTTGAATTGCAAAGAAAGAGTGTGATCTACACTTTCGAAGGGTCCGACGTCCTTGAATGCCGCGGAAATTCCTTCTCCTTTGAACCATTCGAAGCTCTCGATTTGGATGTCGATCAAGTTGGGGACATCCATAACATCCGGGATCTTCGCGAAGCTTCGCCTATCTCTGTAAAGGCTGGTCAGGGTTGCGTTTTTCTTCTGGGCCACGAGGTTTTTCCTCCTTCTTCGGAAGGCCTTTTTACGCGTTTTGCGAAAAATTACGTAAGGAGTGAATATACGGCGGAAAGCCCCTTTGGTCAAGAAAAATTTCTAGTAATTATGTAGTTTTTGTGGAGATTTATTTGAGGTCGATTTACAACCCCGAAGCACCCGGAAACAACGGTTTTACCTGCCGTCGCGCATGGCTTTGAGCTTTTCCAAAACATCGGCCGGTATACGGCTTGCCACCGTGTTTTTCTTTGCGGTCGACAGCGCACTGTCCTGCTTGACTTCTTCGTGTATGGATTCCATTTCCATGGCAAAGCCGTTGGCGCTCATGCGATCGACTCCGTCTCCCACCACCGTATCCTGAATCGTCTTGTCGCTGGAAACAACGCAGGTCTCGATGCCGTTTTTGCGGGCATCATGCGCAAGCTTTTCTATGACCTTATCAGCCAACTGTCCCGCCGGAGAAAAAATCACTCTCACGCCGGCTATCTTGGTTTCCTCCCCAAACGATTGGGGGTTGTTCGCGCCGTCGAACACGATGACGGCATCCATGGACTTGCCGGCATACACCGACACATCGTTGATGAGCGCATCGCGTGCGGGGTTGACGGCATTGTCCGTGTAATCCCTGTCCGTGATGTTGCGATAGCGCTCGCTGCTGCGAAGCACGTTATATCCGTCGACTATCAAAAGACGTTTGCGCGCGTACATGGTTTTATCCCCGGTTTTGACGAAGCCACTCGTACATGCAGACGGTGGAAGCCTGAGCCACATTAAGCGAAGAGATTTCGCCTATCTGGGGCAGGGCAACCGCAAAGTCGCAGCACTCCAGCACCAGACGGGACACGCCCTCACCTTCATTGCCCATAACAAGAGCGATCTTGCCCTTGAGATTGGCATCCCAAATGCCGTCTTTGGCATGTTCGCTTGCCGCACATACCCAAAAGCCTTCGTCTTTGAGTCTGCGAATGCTTTGAACGATATTGGATACCTGGCATACGTCGATATGGGCGATGGCACCGGCGGATGTCTTGTAAGTCGTGGCATTGACACGGGCTGCGCGTTTGTTGGGGATGATGATGCCACAAGCGCCCACGCTTTCTGCACTGCGGGCGATGGCACCCAAGTTCCCCGCGTCGGTGATATGGTCGAGGATGACCACCAAGGCGGCTCCGTTTCTCTCCGAAGCGCTTTTTTCGGCATTCTGAAGGATGGTTATGCCGTTTACGTATTCAAACGGCTTGGTTTGCATCATGACACCCTGATGGCTGCCATGCTCGGATAGCTCGTCGAGCTTTTTGCGGGGTACCGTTACCACCTCGACACCGAACTTCTTTGCTTTGCGCAAAATGTCTTCAATCATCGGATCTTTGCGCTCGTTGTCGGCAAGCATGATGCGATGCGCCGGGACACCGGAACGCAACGCTTCGATGATGGGATGCTTACCTTCGATATAGTCGGCCATGGAAACTTCCTTTATTTGCCCGTATAGACGCCCTTGACGAGATATTCTACGTTACCTTTGGGACCCTTGATGGGAGAAACGACGACACCTTCGATCATGAAACCCTCGTTTGCCAAGGCTTCTTTGACCTCCTCGACGGTACGGATTCTCACCGATTCGTCGACAACGACTCCCCCGTCGGTCTCTCCGAACTTGCTTTCGAACTGAGGCTTGATCAATCCGATAAACACCGATCCGGGCTTGCACAACCCCACAAACGCCGGTATCAACAGCGCCAGTCCGATGAAGCTGACATCTGCCACCAAAATATCGAACGGTGCTCCCAGCTTTGCCGGATCGGAGGTGCGGATGTTGGTCCGCTCGAATACCCTGACACGTTCATCGGTACGCAACTTCCAAGCCAGCTGTCCGTAATTGACATCGACGCAAGCAACGGATGCCGCACCCGCTTGTAACAAACAATCGCAAAAACCGCCGGTGGACGATCCGATATCGATGCACGATTTGCCCCTGACGTCTTCTCCGAACGCATCGAGTGCTTTTTGCAGCTTGTATCCCCCGCGGGACACATAACCGCGTTTTCCTTTGACGAAAATATCGGCGGTATCGGGGTCGATGAGTATGGCGGCGCTTGTCGCATATACGTCGTCGACGCGCACCTCATGCGCCAACACACCCCGAAGCGCTTCTTGCTCGTCGACGTAAAAGCCGCGTGCAACCAAGACCGTATCGAGACGTTGTTTTTTCATGAGAGGGGTTTAGGGCAAAAGCAACTGCGCTATCTGCACGGCATTGAGCGCGGCGCCTTTGCGAACCTGGTCGGCAACAACCCACATCGCGATGCCGTTTTCGACACTGGAATCACGACGAATGCGCCCGACGTACGTCGCATCGGAGCCGGCCATCATGGCGGGCATGGGATACTGTGCCTCAAAGGGGTCATCGACAACCACGATGCCGGGTGCCGCAGACAGTGCTTCACGTGCTTCTTCGGCACTGATGGGTTCATCGAACTCGACAAATACCGCTTCGCTGTGGCAGCGCAGTACCGGTACGCGCACGCAGGTGGCGGCAACCATAATGGAAGGATCTCCCATGATTTTCTTGGTCTCCACAACCATCTTCCACTCTTCTTTGGTGGAGGCATCGTCCATAAAGACATCGATATGCGGAATGCAGTTGAACGCGATTTGATGCTTGAACGCGTTAATCGTCAACTCTTCTTGAGGTGTTCCGTCCAAAAACTCACGCGTCTGATCGTAGAGCTCGTTCATTCCCTTGGCACCGGCACCGGATGCCGCCTGGTAGGTGGACACCACCACACGCTTGATGTGGGCGATGTCGTTCAAGGGCTTTAGGGCAACAACCATCTGGATGGTCGAGCAGTTCGGATTGGCGATGATGCCGGAGTGCCATTCGATATCTTGGGGATTTACCTCGGGTACGATCAAAGGCACGTCGGTTTCCATACGAAACGCGCTGGAGTTGTCAATCATGACGGCGCCCGATGCAAGCACGGCCTCTCTGAACTGTCTGGATACGGACGCGCCGCAGCTGAACAATGCGATGTCGACACCCTCGAAGGACTTATCGGTCATCTCTTCGACAACCAAATCCCCCGCAGGAACGCTTCCACATCCCTCAAAATGTATCTTTTTGCCCGCCGAGCGTGCGGAAGCAAGCGCACGCACTTCCTTTGCGGGGAAATCGAGATCATGCAAGACCTTCAAGAACTCCCTGCCGACCGCACCGGTTGCACCGGCTATGGCAACGACCGGATTGGCGGGAATTTCTTTTGAATAAGCCATGTTTGGGATCAGCTCCTTAAAGTGTTTTATCTGCCCTTGGCCATCTTGGCGAGTATTTCTTCGGCGGAAAGCTGCGTTTCCTCGAAATCGCTGTCCGAATCCAACCCGAATGCGTTGTGCAAAGCGCAGACGGCCGCGGAACTTTGGCTGCGGTTGACCACTATGGACAACCTGATGGGCGATGTCGAAATCGCGAGGATGTTGATATCGTTTGCCGCCATGGTGGCAAACGCCTTTGCGGCCACGCCGGGTGCGGATTTCATGCCGGTACCGACAAGACTGACCATGGCGATGTCGTCGCTCAGCGTCCAATCGCGGGCCTTGACCTCGGAAGTGATTTGCTCGACGGTTTCGCGGGCCTTGTCCGTATCGGCCGAAGGACACGTAAAACTGATGTCGGTATGTCCGTCCTCGGAGACGTTTTGGATAATCATGTTGACGTTGACGCCCTGTTCGGCAAGCATGCCGAACATCTTTGCGGCAACGCCTTCCATATCCGGAACACCGCGGACGGTCAGTTTGATTTGAGAAACGTCATAGGCAATACCGGTAATAACCGCTTCCTCCATCATGGGCAAAGCCTCCTTAACATATGTACCTTCCGCATCGGAAAAAGCGCTGCGAGAATGAATGACCACATTGAACTTGCGCGCGAACTCGACCGCACGCATATTGAGCACACCGGTACCCGCACCGGAAAGTTCGAGCATATCGTCATATGAAATACTCGAAAGTTTACGGGCACGCGGGCAAACACGCGGATCGGCGGTATATACCCCATCCACATCCGAATATATCTCACACACATCGGCGTTGATGCCCCAGGCAACCGCAACCGCGGTGGTATCGGAACCGCCGCGACCCAGCGTGGTCATATCGCCGTTTTTGTCTATCCCCTGGAACCCCGCGACGACCGGGATGAATCCGTCATCCAGGGCGTCCAAAATGCGTTTGGAGTCGATGGATACGATTTTTGCTTTGGCATGGGTACCGTCGGTGAGAATGCCGGCCTGTCTTCCGGAAAAGCTCATGGACTTATGCCCTTTTGCCTCGATCGCCATCGACAAAAGCGTCATAGAGACCTGCTCGCCGGTACCGAGTAATCTGTCGAGCTCTCTCGTGGGCGGGTTTTCGTTAACGGCATTTGCCATGGCCACAAGCTGATCGGTGGTCGATCCCATAGCGGATACGACCGCAACGACCTGATTGCCCGCTTCTTTCATCGCTATCAGGCGATCGGCAACTCTTTTGATACGCTCGGGCGTCGCAACCGACGTTCCTCCGAATTTTGCAACAATAAGCGACATACGCGATTTATTCCTTGTTTTTTAATATCTGCAAAAAATCATTATACCGAAATACGCCCCGATAAATCACAGGTCAAGCCCCACACGGCATACGTCAAACGGTGATTGAACTTCGGTTATTAAGCGTTTTTGAGAATGATGGTGTTCATGGTGTCGGCAACATGCTCGCATGCATCCGCGCATGATTCCAGTGCCTCGAAAATCCTCGTCCATACCACCACGTAAAGAGGCTTATCGCATTCTTGCGTATACAGTTTGCGGATGGCTTCCAAATAAAGCTTGTCGGCCTCTTCCTCATAAGTGTTTACGGCGATGATGTACTTGTTGTAATCGCCGAACTTCTTGAAGTTCCTGAAATTCGACAGCGCGGCAAGCAACGACTCGGCCGCTTTTTTAAGCAGCTCGAGGAAAGGAAGAACGTCCTTGTTCATGGAAGATACGTCATACATGTAGAAGCATTGCAGGATGTCTTCGGCATTGTCGATGACGGTGTCAAGACGCTGGGACAAATTGATGAGATCCTCGCGATCGATCGGCGTCACGAAATCCACGGCGATGTTTTTGTAGATGGAGTGGTTCAACTCATCGCCTTTATGCTCGATTTCGTGAGCGGCAACCATTGCGGCGCGCAACGCTTCGGAGTCGGAAAATCCGTTGATGGCACCGATGACGACATCAACCTCCTCGACGGCAAGTTTGCCGATGCCCTCAAACACGGAAAAGTAATCGAATTTCTCCTTGGCCATGAGTTGCGCCTTTCTCGGCGATAAAGCCGATTCACCTGCTTTTTAAAGTGTGAATATTATATCAACTGCGCACGCGCATACCCGCATACGATGCGGCACAACACCTTTTGTCTCTTCGAAAATCCCTAAAAGCGACTCGTCCAAAAGGCAATCGTGGTCGGGCGTTCGGCTGCGATGGTGGTAAAGGCATAATGACCGGGCAAAACAAAGGTGTTGTCGGGCAAAGTAGCCAGACGGGCCATGGACTGGCTCATATCCCGATCGCTTCCCCCCACGAAATCAGTTCTGCCGGTCGTTCCGGCAAACAGCGTATCTCCCGAAAACAGTATCGGAAACGTCGGTTTTTTGCCTTTGTATTTGGTCAGCAAAAAGCAAATGCCGCCGGAAGTATGCCCGGGAGTTGCGATGACCTCCCATGTGCTTTGTCCGAGCTCGATGACATCTCCGCCATTGACTTTGACATCGACATGGCATGCCTTATGAAGTGGCATGATGCGCTGGCGCACCAGTTCGGGATCCTCGATCAAGGGCGAATCCGTTTGCGAGGCGATAACCACGGCCCCCGTTGCCTGTTTGATATCGGCAATGCCTTTGACATGATCGGAGTGATTGTGCGTGCAAATGATATGAGTGATGGGTTTGCCGAATTGCTCTTTGGCCAAATCGATGATTTTTTCCGCAACGGCGCTCGGGTCCACCACTACAACCCCGTCTTGCGTATCGAACATGAAGACGTTGTTGCGCAAAAACCCTATCACGAAATACCTTATGTCGGGTACCTCATCGAAATCCACCTCTGTTGGATAGACCGATGACAAGGCGATGTTTTGTTCCTGCATCAGTCTTCCCTCTTTTTTGCGCCGGAGATGGTGCGCTCCGCGGTGAATACCCCATCGACGTTGCGAAGACGACGCAGTATCGGCTCGATATTGGAAACGTCGGACACCTGGAACAAGAAGCGCATCTCGGACATGCCGTCGGAGTGGCTGGTGGATTGGCTGGTCAACACGTTGGCGCCCATATCGGAGATGACCGAAGTGACGTCACGCAACAAAAACATGCGGTCCACCGCCTCGATGAGCACCTCCACCGAATACGAGGTGCCCGACGGTTTGCCGGCTTCCCAAGAGACCTCGATGATACGGTCGGGTTCTTTCATGAGCTCGACGGCATTGGGACAATCGGCACGGTGTACGCTCACACCGCGTCCGCGGGTGACAAATCCCATGATGCGGTCTCCGGGAACCGGATTGCAACAACGAGACAAACGCACCAATACGTCGTTTAATCCCTTGACGACCACGCCGTTTGAAGAATGAGCCTCATGCTTCTTGGGGCGCTGTACACTGGTGAGCATGGGAGGCAAAACGCCGGTCGAGAAATCGGAAACACCCAATGCCGGTGTTGCCGCCTCCTCTTCGCCGCGATCGACCAAAATCTTCAACAGGCGGTTGGCGACATGCTGCGGGCTTTCCTTGCCGGTGCCCAGGTTCACGAGCATGTCTTCCAAGTTGTTGTATCCCAAATGCTCGGATACGAGTTTCATGGCACGGGAGCTTTGAGCAGAAGAAATGCCGATGCCGTGTTTTTTCATCTCACGGGCAAGACGATCTCTTCCCTCTTGCAAATCATCGGAGCGCGATACCTTACTGAAATAAGCGCGTATCTTCGAACGGGCGGAAGGCGTTTTGACCAGATTCAACCAGTCGCGCGAAGGCGTTGCACTTTTTTGGGTCAGGATCTCGACACGGTCTCCGAGTTTGAGTTCGTAAGACAAAGGAACGATGACGCCGTTTGCTTTCGCGCCGACGCAGTGGTTGCCGACTTCGGTATGAATCGCGTATGCAAAATCGATGGGCGTCGATCCCGCACGCAAACTCAGCACCTCGCCTTTGGGCGTGAACACGAACACCTCG
>JAGCZM010000042.1 GCA_017960005.1 Eggerthellaceae bacterium | reverse complement strand
CGTGGCAGCTTTGTACTGTTCCATGGAAACCCGGTATTGCTCTTTAATCGGGAAATCTATGATGTCGATACCCAAGTGAGCGATCAATTCGCAGGCATCGCTTAAGCTTTCGTCGGAGGTATAGGGGCCTGCCATGAGGACACCGTGCACATGGGATGCCCCGAGCGCTTCTTTACACAATACGGCGACAACGGCCGAATCTATTCCGCCGGATATGCCCAACACCGCATCAGTTGCCCGGCATGAGAGCATAAACTCTTTGAGTTTTTCGAGGCAGATGCTGTATATCTCGGCGGTGTTCATGACTATATCCCCCTTTTATTGGATTGCGTGTATCTTTTCTCTGAGCCAATCGGCCCATGCCTCTACCCCAAACCCGTTGGTCGCCGCGATTCTGAACACCGAAGCCGTGGGGTTGAGTTGTTTTATCGAAGCGTTGAACGCCTCTTCATCGAAGTTGAACACCGGCATGGTGTCGACCTTGTTCAAGATAATGGCCTGCGATACCTGAAACACGCCTGGATATTTGAGGGGTTTGTCGTCTCCCTCGGGCACACTCAATATCATCGCTTTGGCGTTTTCTCCCAGATCGAAATCCGTGGGACAAACCAGATTGCCGACGTTTTCTATGATAATGAGATCGAGCCTTTTCAAATCAAGAACATCGACGGCACGCTTGATCATATCTGCCTCGAGATGACAGGCTCCTCCGGTGTTGATCTGAACCGCGGGAATGCCCTGGTCTTTGATTTTCTTGGCATCGACCGAACCGGCGATGTCTCCCTCGATGACCGCGATGTTGAACTCATCGCGCAAAGCGTCGATGGTGGCAAGGATGGTCGATGTCTTGCCGGAGCCCGGAGAGGCCAGCAAATCGAGCACAAACACATGGTGTTGCGCGAACAGTTCACGCAACTGTTGCGCCATGGCGTCGTTTTTCTGGAGAACGGGCTGTTTGAGTTCTATCTGCACGATGTCTTCCTTTCGAAAAACCCGCAAATCATCGATTTGCTTTATTATCGCCTTCCTCGGGTGTTTCCACCTCGATGGAATCTATATTCATCTCGCGACCGCACAACAATTGCGTCATCGGGCTCTCGCATTGAGGACAGCAGACATGGAACCTGTCGTGTTCGAACTCATGCCCGCAATCCAAACAACGGCTTTTGGGTTTGATGATGTTCAGATTCAAAGTCGCGCCCTTCAAAAACGGATCGTCTTCGGTCAGTGCCTCAAACGCAAACCGCAACGCGTCCTCGATGACTTCGGTCATTTCTCCGTAGGACAAGCTCACCGCAACAAGTTTGGTTGCTCCGGCATCAACCGCCGCCTTTTTGGAGGCATCCAACACACCGTTTATGATTCCGAGTTCATGCATATACGTTGCTCACTTTTAACAAAAGCGCCCACCTGAGGCGGGCGCTTGGTTGTTTATGCCTTCGCGGCTTTGGGTTGCGCCGCATCCCCATCGGCATCTTCGGCTTCTTCGGCCGCAAGCTCGCTGTTTTGCTTTCGGATGCGCTTGGCAAGGACGATACGCGCCGCCAACAGACTCAGTTCGTACAAACCGATCAATGCCGCAAACATGAGCGCCATGGTGACCGGGCTCGCGTCGGGAGTGACCATGGCGGAGAATACCAACAAGATGATGTATACCATACGCCAGCTTCCGCGAAGCTTCTTGTACGGAATGATGTCGAAGATAACGAGATAGAAGATGACAAGCGGCAGCTCGAAGGCGATACCGAATCCTATCTCGAACTTAATGAGGATACTGATGTAGCTGTCCGCCTTAAACTCGTACGTGCCCATGCCCATTGCCTGATCGGTCAGCCATTGGAAAGCCGGATGCAGGATGACCAGGTAGCAAAACACGACACCGAGCACAAAAAGCGACACGGCGGCGATAAACGTCGGAACGAACCATTTACGCTCTTTTTTCTTCAATGCAGGCAGGAAAAACGCCAGCAGTTGCCAAAGAATAACCGGAGAAGTGGCTATGATGGAAAACCAAAACGCCAGTTTGAAGCGTACCGCAAAGCCCTCGAAGGGATCCAAGAACAGCAAATCGACATTGCCCGCTTCATCGCCCATGACATCGGCGATGGGGCTGACCAAGAACTGTGCCATGGAAGGTGCCGCAAAATAGAAAATCAAAATGGCGATGACCAACATGACCACGATGCGCACAAGGCGCATACGAAGCTCACCCAGGTGGTCGAACAGAGGCATACGCGCGGGACCTATCGGCATTATCGCACCTCCTCGGACTCGACTGCGCCGTCGGCTTCCGGAGCCTCTTTGGCGGGAGCTTTCTTGGCCATGGGAGTAACGGCAACGGCACCGTAGATCTCCGCGGGAGTGGCTTTGTGATCGGATGTCGTGGACGCGGGAGTGCCGGCTGCTTTGGCCGGTTTTTCTTCCGCGGGTTCGGCAGCCTTTTGAGCCGCACGCTCACGGTCGTATCTGGCTTTACGTTGGCTGAAGCTTTCCGTAGGTTCGGATTTCTTGATGGCGGCATCCATCTTGTCGAGAGCGGCAAGAGGATCTTTGAAGGGCTCTTCCGCGTTGGGATCGAACACTTCGTTCTTCAGAACATCCCCCATCTCTTCTTGGGCGTTCCTGAACTTACGAATGGCTCCGCCGATGGACTTGGCCATGGCAGGCAATTTGTCGGGCCCAAAAATGAGGAAGCCGAACAGCAGAATGAGGAAAAGCTCAAATCCGCTAATACCAAACAAAATTGACTCCTAAACTAAACTCATGCGGGGTTTCGGGAAAACCGAAATACTCTTGTTTCAAGCGAAGTATTTTACCATATAGAAGGGTGTCTGCCTAAGCAAGGAGACGCTGTTGTTTCCTAGGAAATTCCCGAGCAAAACGTCAGGCCCATGACCGGCAAGCCCAATGCCAAAATCAAAATGACGCAGACAATGACGACGCCGACGCGCTTGAGTCCGTCTTTTTTGGCTTTGGAAGCCGCGGCACGCTCTTCGCGTTGACGGGCTGCTTCCACCTTTGCCTGCTGCTGTTTCTTGGAGACCTTTTGCTTCTTCTTGTTTTTCTCGGCCATCTTGAATCCTCATATGACGTGCGCTTGTTTTATGCGCGTAGTTTACGCTTTATCTCGATGATGCGCGCGACGTTCTTGGCAACTTCCACATCCACGTGCCATTTGTTCTTCTCGTAGCGTACGACACCGTCGACCATGGTCATCATCACATCGGAGGCATAGCAGTTGTTCACCATCGCCGCTATCGGATCAAATGCGGCGGCGGTTATCTCACTGAAATCCACCGCGACCATGTCGGCGTGCTTGCCCACTTCCAAAGAACCGATCTTGTCGGCAAGACCGAGTGCGGATGCTCCCCCCAACGTCGCCAAATAAAGCATCTTCTCCGGAGAGATGAAGCTCTTGGGATCGACGGAGCGCTGGACGAGCATACCGATTCTCATTTCGGAAAAAAGGTCGGTCGAGTTGGTGGATGCCGGAGAATCGCTTCCCAATCCGACGGTGAGTTCGTTTGACAATATCTCGCTCAAAGGAGCGACACCCATGCCCAAGTGCGCGTTGGCGCGGGGCGTGATGCATACGGATACGTTGTTTTTCTTGAGCAGATGGATGTCCTCGGTATCGACATGTACGCAGTACACCGCCAAAACGCGGTCGGCTTCAAACGCGTTGCGGTTGAACATGAACTTGACCGGAGAAGCTCCCGTGGGCATCCAGGGAGGAATCTCGACATAGCCGCGCTTGATGGCATCGGCATG
>JAGCZM010000041.1 GCA_017960005.1 Eggerthellaceae bacterium | reverse complement strand
TTATTCATGGTGGACGAGGTGCAAACCGGAAACGGCCGCAGCGGTTATCTGTACGCGTATGAACATTTCGGACTAAAACCAGATGTGGTGACCACGGCCAAGGGTTTGGCGGGAGGTTTGCCGCTGGGTGTTTGCATGATGGCCTCAAACGTGGAAGATGTCCTGCAAAAAGGAGAGCACGGATCCACCTTCGGTGCAAACCCCGTCTGCTGTGCCGCCGCCGTCAGCATACTGTCGCGTATAGACGACAAACTGCTTGAGGAAGTAAGACAAAAAGCGCAGCTTGTCAAAGACGAGCTGACGGGATGTCCCGGTATCGAGGATGTCTGCGGATTGGGTCTGATGATAGGCATCAAGACAACCAAGCCCGCATCCGAGGTTGCCAAGGCCTGTTTGGAGGCCGGTGTTTTGGTGCTGACGGCCAAGGATAAAGTGAGACTGCTTCCGGCGCTCAATATTCCGTTTGATTTATTGAAACGCTCCCTCGAAATAATCAAGGGTGTGTGTGCCTGATAAGATACCGATAATCAAAAATGCGTATGTTCTTTTTAAAGTAAAGTAGGAAACCATGAACATGCAAGGTAAATCTTTCCTGAAGATCATCGATTTGACCCCCGATGAGCTTTCGGGATTGATAATGCTGGCCAAAGAATACAAGGAAAAGAAGAAAAACGGCATTGCCCATGACGATTACCGCGGACAAAACGTCGCGCTCATTTTCGAGAAAACATCGACGCGCACCAGATGTTCGTTTGAGGTGGCCGCAGCCGATTTGGGCATCCATCCTGTATACCTCGATCCCGAATGCAGCCAGATAGGAAACAAAGAAAGCATCGCCGATACCGCTCGGGTATTGGGTCGTATGTTCGATGGTATCGAATACCGCGGATACGGCCAGGAAATCGTCGAGGAGTTGGCGAAGTATGCCGGCGTTCCGGTATGGAACGGCCTTACCAACGAAAGCCATCCCACTCAGATTCTGGCGGACTTTTTGACCATATACGAACATTTCGGGAAACTCAAAGGCATCAAGTTTGTCTACATGGGCGATGCCCGCTACAACATGGGCAACTCGCTCATGATGGGATGCGCCAAGATGGGCATGGATTTCGTGGCATGTACCACGCCTGAGTTCTTTCCCGAAGAAAAACTCGTTGCCATGGCCAAAGACATCGCCGCGCAAACAGGCGGCAGCATAACTTTGAGCGACGACACGGCAGACGTTGCCGGTGCCGATGTCATCTATACCGATGTGTGGGTGTCGATGGGAGAGCCCAACGAGGTATGGGAGGCGCGTATCAAGGCGCTGATGCCCTATCAGGTAAACAAGAAGCTCATGGACATCGCGGGTCCCCAATGTCGGTTCATGCACTGTCTGCCGGCGTTTCATGACACCAAGACCAAAGTGGGCAAAGAAATAGCCGACAAGTTCGGCATCGAGTGCATGGAAGTGACCGACGAGGTGTTCGAATCTCCTCAATCAATCGTGTTTGACGAGGCAGAAAACCGCATGCATACCATCAAGGCCGTCATGGCGGCCACGTTGACCCCGACCGTAAGGAAGTAAATATGCCAAAGCGCGCAGACATCAGCAAGATACTCATCATCGGGTCGGGTCCCATCATTATAGGTCAGGCATGCGAGTTCGATTACTCGGGTACGCAGGCATGCAAAGCGTTGCGCAAGCTCGGGTATTCGGTGGTGCTTGTCAATTCGAACCCCGCGACCATCATGACCGATCCCGCAACCGCCGATGCGGTCTATATCGAGCCCTTAAACGTCAAACGCCTGGAACAAATCATCGCCCTCGAGCGTCCCGACGCTTTGCTTCCCAACCTGGGAGGACAAAGCGGTCTTAACTTATGCTCCGAGCTTGCCCATGCGGGTGTGCTCGACAAATACGGCGTAGAGGTCATCGGCGTAAAACTCGATGCCATCGAGCGCGGCGAAGACAGAAACGTGTTCAAGGAAACGATGGCATCGCTTGGTATCGACATGGCCAAGAGCAAGGTCGCATACTCGGTTGAGGATGCCGTGGACATCGCCGATGAACTGGGATATCCCTGCGTGCTTCGTCCCGCCTATACCATGGGCGGTACCGGCGGCGGCTTGGTGTACAACACCGATGAACTCAAAACCGTCGTGGCGCGCGGTTTGGCGGCATCTCCGGTACATGAGGTGTTGGTGGAACAAAGCGTCATGGGCTGGGAAGAGCTCGAGCTTGAGGTCGTGCGCGACGCAAACGGAAAGATGATAACCGTCTGCTTCATAGAAAACATCGATCCCATGGGTGTGCATACCGGCGACAGCTTCTGTGCCGCTCCGATGCTCACCATCTCGCCCGAAGTGCAAAAACGCCTTCAGGAAAAGTCATACAAAATCGTCGATAAGGTACAGGTGGTGGGCGGCACCAACGTGCAGTGGGCCCACAACCCCGTCACCGACCAAGACATCATCATAGAAATCAATCCGAGGACATCGCGCTCGTCTGCCCTCGCATCCAAGGCAACGGGCTTTCCGATCGCGTATGTGTCGGCATTGCTTGCCTGCGGGCTTACTCTCGACGAGATAGAGTGCGGCAAGTGGGGGACACTGGATAAGTATGTTCCCTCCGGTGATTATGTCGTGCTCAAGTTCGCGCGCTGGGCTTTCGAGAAGTTCAAGGGTGTGGAAGATCGCCTCGGTACGCAGATGCGCGCGGTGGGCGAGGTCATGTCCATCGGCAAGACTTACAAAGAAGCATTCCAGAAAGCCATACGATCCCTCGAGCGCGGCAGATACGGTCTCGGTTTTGCCAAGGACTTTTATGACAAGACCAAAGAAGAACTGCTTTTGATGCTGGCTTATCCCACAAGCGAGCGTCAGTTTGTCATGTACGAGGCTCTGCGCAAAGGAGCGACAGTCGATCAACTCCATGAGCTCACTTCCATCAAGAAATGGTTCATCGAGCAGATGAAGGAGTTGGTCGACGAGGAAGAAGCCCTGCTTTCTTTTGCGAAGGCAAACCCCAAAGCACTTCCTTCAAACGATGTTCTCAAACAGGCCAAACTGGACGGTTTTGCGGACAACTATTTGGCCAAGCTGCTCAACGTAACCGAAGAAATAATCAGAGACGCGCGCAAAGCCGCGGGCATCAGGCAGGGATGGGAAGGCATCCATGTCTCTTCCACAAAAGACAGCGCCTACTATTACTCGACCTATCATGTCGATCGCATCGATCCGGCCATGAGGGCAAACCCCAAAGCCATGGCCGCGGGCAAAGAGCGCATCATGATTTTGGGCGGCGGTCCCAACCGCATCGGCCAGGGTATCGAGTTTGATTACTGCAGTGTT
>JAGCZM010000040.1 GCA_017960005.1 Eggerthellaceae bacterium | reverse complement strand
TCCTACTGGGCGCGCCATTTTTATAAAGATCGTTTACGACGGGGATATATGCAAATCAAATCCAAACTCGAGCAATTGGTAGCAAGCGCCATTGAATCCGCGTTTGAGGAAAGCGGATTCAATATCATCGATTTGCCCGATTGCTGCTTGGAGCGTCCCAAGGACGAAACCAACGGTGATTGGGCGTCCACGGTTGCCATGCGTTGCGCCAAAGCGCTGCACGCAAATCCCCGTATCGTTGCGCAAACCATCATCGACCATCTCCCCGCAAACGACGTCATCGCCTCATGCGAGATCGCGGGACCGGGTTTTATCAACTTCAGGATTACCGACAAAGCCCTCCAAGGCGTTGTCAAAGACGTGCTTTTGTCGGGTAAGGATTACGGCAAAGGGGAGAAGATTACCTCTCCGTGTGCCGTCAATATCGAGTATGTCTCGGCAAACCCGACCGGTCCCATGCATGTGGGACATGGGCGTTGGGCGACTTTGGGCGATGCCATCGCCCGCATCATGCGCCATGCCGGATACAACGTCACCGAAGAGTTTTACATCAACGACCACGGCGTGCAACTCGATACCTTCGGCAAATCCATTTCGCTTCGCTACATGGAGCTGTTGGGAGTCGGGTTCGAACAGCCCGAGAGTTTCTACGGGGGAGCCTACGTCATCGACTTGGCCAAAGAGATACTCGATGAAGACGGCACCAAGTGGGCGAAGGTTTCCGAAGAAGAGCGCGTGGCCGCGTTCAAAGAAATCGGCTACAAGCGCATGCTTTCTTCCATGAAAAACACCCTGTCTTCGTTTGGAACCACCTTCGATGTTTGGTTTTCCGAAAGAAGTCTGTACACTGCCGACAAAACCGGCACCACCGCAATTGATCGTGCGCTTGCGTACATGGACAAGAAGGGCTGTCTGTACAAAAAGGACAACGCTTTGTGGTTCAAATCGACCGATTACGACGATGACAAGGACCGCGTTTTAATCAAAGAAAACGGCGAATTCACCTACTTCATGAGCGATATCGCGTATCACTACGACAAATTGCAACGCGGATTCGACCACCTCATCGACATCTGGGGTGCCGACCATCACGGCTACGTGAAACGCTGCGAAGCCATGCTTGAGGCATGGGGCTATCCGGGAAGCCTCGAGGTCGTGTTGGGGCAGCTCGTCAATCTGTATCGCGACGGCGAGGTCGTGCGCATGTCGAAGCGTACCGGCGAAATGATTACCTTCGATGAGGTCCTGGAGGAAGTGGGCGTGGATGCCACGCGCTTCATGATGCTCACGCGCTCATCCGATCAGCAGATAGATTTCGATATAGAGCTTGCGAAAAAACAAGACGCCACCAACCCGGTCTACTACGTCCAATACGCCCATGCCCGTATCTGTTCGGTCATCAGAAAGGCTTTCGGGACGGAGGTTGTGCAAGGAGTCGCTCTCCCGAATGACCTGTCGATGCTTACCCACGAATCCGAGCTTGCGCTCATGCGCAAACTCGATGAGTTCATCGAGTGCGTCCAGATAGCCGCACGCGACAGAGCTCCTCATCGCGTTGCGCGCTATGCCCAGGATCTGGCGGCGCTGTATCACCAGTTCTATACCAACTGCCATGTGATTTGCGAGGACGAGGCGCTGCAGGCGGCCCGTTTGGCACTGTGCGACGCCACACGCATCGTGCTTGCGCTTTCTTTGAACTTGCTCGGCGTTTCGACACCCGAGCGTATGTAGGGTTTTAGATTCTGCCTTCGATATCCAACTGCATGACGTATACGTTTTCGCGCATCTGGCGTACGGTCTTGCGCTCGAGACGTCCTTCTTCATACATCTTTTGGATTTGAGAGAGTTCCAGTTCGGTGCTTAAACGACGCACGTCGTTTAGGATCTGCTTGTCTTCATCGTTTTCTATGGTCAAAGAACCGTTGCGTTTTGCTTCCTCGATTTCGGTTTGGTATTCGTTTATGAGTGAGGAGACCACATCGGAGGGGATCTTGCGGTTGCTTTTGAGGATACGCTGCAGCTGCGATATGACATGTTCGTGGCATTCGACCAAAAACGCCTGATACATCGCGTCGAGAGGCTTGATGACGGCGGTGGGCATGAGGGCGACTAAATTGTCGTAGATGTTGAGCACTTTGGCGTTTATCTGAGCCCTTATCTGAGCGAGGGTGCGTTTTTGGGATTCGTTTTTGGAACCGATCATACGCTCGATGGACGCGATGTGCGACAGGTATCGGTAGCCGATGTTTTCGTCGACACGGTGTTCTTTGATGGCATCTTCTACGTAATCGCGTTCCCATTTGATGGCCTGCCTGCGTAAATCGGGCGCAAGGCGGTCTTTGGCATGGCCGCGCGGTCCTTCCAAGACACCGATGCGGTCTTCGTAGGATTTCATGACGGTGGCAACGGCATGGGAGTTTTCGGGGGTTTCGGCCAGGGCGAGATCGCTGATGACGTTGCGAAGAATCTCGATGCGGGCCTCCATCTCAATCTTTGCCATTTGACGCTCGGAGGTCTGCTTTTTCCTCGGAGCGATTAAGGGCACCACGAATGTGGATATGAGCAGTGTGAGCATGATGGCGCCGGATACCAAGAAGATGATGAGGCTTCGCTGAGGCACCGCCTGATCGATGGAAAGCGCGATTGACAAGGTGATGGTACCGCGGGCACCAGACAGGGCGGTGATGGCACTCAGCCTCCATTCTTCGGCTCCGAACTTCTTTTTCTTATGGCGTTTTCTGAAGCGCCGGTAATCCATGGCCACGACCCAGGCAAAGCGTATGACAAACAATGCCAAGGTGATGAGCGCCACAAACCCGATCAGCGCGCCGTTTGAGATGAAGTCCGTTTCCCATTGGGTTTGGATAACGCGGGGAAGTTGGGTACCCAGCAAGACAAAGACGATGCCGTTTAAAGCGAAGGTGAGCACGTCCCATACGCTTGAGGAGACGATGTTCATTCTGGATACGCTCGGTCCCAAGGTGCGCGGCGCGATGATGTTTACAACGCCCGCGGCAACGACTGCCATGATGGCGGATACGCCGATGGTGTTGCCGACCAAATAAACGATGAAGGGAATGAATATCTCGAACAGCACATGAAACGTCGTGTTTTCCAGGCCGATCTTACGGGTTCCGCGCAAAAGCAAGTTGGAAAGGATACCCAAGACCAGACCTACCGCGATGCCTCCGAAAAACATCAGCAAAAATTGTGCCGATGCCGAAAGCGCGTTGAACTCGATGCCGGTGATGGCGGCAACGATGGCAAATTGGAACACCACGATGCCGGATGCGTCGTTGACGATGGATTCCTCGACGATGACCTCTTTTGTTTTCTTGGGAATCTTGAGGTTTTCTGCCATGGTGGCAACGGCGGATGCGTCGGTGGGGCTTAATGCGGCACCGAGGGCGATGGCTGCGGCCAAAGAGATAGAGGGGATGATGGCATTTACCATGAATCCCACCGCAACCGCGGTGACCACGACCAAACCGATGGCCAAAGAAAGCACCGGCCCGCGGTTTTCCCAAAGCTCGACCTTATCGAGACGTTTCGATTCGTTGTAGATGAGCGGGGCGATGAACAAGATCAAAAACAGGTTCGGATCGATTTCTATTTCGATTTGCCCCGGCGTGGTGATCGCGATAAGGATGCCGAGCGAGATTTGGATGAGGGGAAGCGAAATACGGGGGACCAACTGGTCGATGACCGAGGAGAGTAAGACAGCCGCAAGCAACAAAAGCGCAAGCAACAATGCGTTCATGTCGGCTGTCTTCCTTTCTTTTAAAACGACGGAGTCCGGTTGAAAATGCGCTGTTTTGTATCGGTTTGCATTCTACCCGAGCATAAAGGTTTTTGAGGGGTGTGCGTGGCTTATGTTGGTAAATTGTGGGTGTACGGGTATAATCAGGCCTCGTCTTTTAACCCTTGTTCATGCGGGCGTGGCGGAATGGCAGACGCGGTGGTTTTAGGTGCCACTGGGGCAACCCGTGAAGGTTCAAGTCCTTTCGCCCGCACCAGGTTTTCTTCTTCGAATTCAACAAAAAACTCCCCGGAAGGGGAGTTTGTCGTTTTGGGTGGTGGGCCGTCGGGGACTCGAACCCCGGACCTTGGGATTAAGAGTCCCCTGCTCTACCAACTAAGCTAACGGCCCAAGTAATTCATATGTTTCGCATTTGTGCGAGGGTGCATTTTAGTGCAGCCCACACAAGTATGCAAGTTTGCCGCACTGGGGTGGATGAAGGGACTCGAACCCTCGATCTCCAGAGCCACAATCTGGCGCCTTAGCCAACTAGGCCACATCCACCGTTTGCGCAAGGGCAAATTATACGGGTTGTATAGTACCTAATCAAGATAAAGTTATCCTCCGAACGCTCAATTTCTCGGGTTTGAAGGGTTTGTATGTATGGTGCATGACGCTTATCTGTGAGATAATGCAAAGGTTAGGCTGAACAGGGGGCTTGTGCAGGTGAGCAAGCACTTTTGTTCTTTATCGAAATAGAGATTATCGATGGGAGTTTTTGTGAAAACCAATATTGAGAACCTAGAAGACGGCAAGATCAAAGTCAGTGTTACCGTAGCTTCGGACGATGTCAAATCATGCATCGACAACCAATACAAATCCTATGCCAAAAAATACACCTTCCGGGGGTTCAGACCGGGTAAAGCACCCAAGCAAATCATCGACCAGCACCTCGGCAAAGGCGCCGTTGTTGCCGATGCCACCGAAAAGCTCATCAACGACGTGTTGCCGAGCGTCATCGACGACAACGATTTGTTCTTGATGGGCGATCCGGATTTCGTGCAGGCAGACCCTGCCGTATATGGGGAGGATTACACCTTCGCGTTTACCTCCGCGGTCAAACCCTCGTTTGATCTGTCTTCTTACGATCCCGTCGAAGTCAAACTTCCCAAGGTCGAGGTCACCGAGGATGACATCGATGCAGAAATCAAAGAGATCATGCAAAGCTCCTATGATTTCGAGGACGCGGGCGATAAGGGCAAGATCAAATCCGACGGCTTTGCCGAAATCAAGCTTTCCGCCAAAGACCAAGCCGGCAACGCTTTGAGCAACCTCAACAGCGACTCCCGTCTGTACTCTTTGGGTATGGGCATGCTTCCCGTCGCTTTCGATAACGGCATCGTCGGTTTGAAGAAGGGCGATTAGAAAGAGTTCAGCGTCAAGGTCAACGCCAACGAGAAGGTCATCCTGTTCACAGGTTTGCCCTCGACTGTCAC
>JAGCZM010000039.1 GCA_017960005.1 Eggerthellaceae bacterium | reverse complement strand
TTGTTTTGGTTGTTGACGGTGGTGCGATGGGGGTTGCCGCCGCTTGCCGCACCGAAGGTGTAACCGTAGTGGGCGGTGCTCAGTCCACGCTCGTTTTCCGGGTCGTTTAAGATGTAAGAGTTTTCCGAGAGGGAAGGCAAGCCGGTATAGGTGTCCGTGCCGAGTTCTTCGAGGCGCTGCGGCTCCACACTGACCGATACTTTGGTGCCGTTATAGGGCGGGATGGTGCGCTTGATATCGTAGGGGTTGGGGATGATACCGTCTGTGTTATATGCGATATCGTCGACCACACCGAGATTGGTGTTTTCGTTGGGATTGATGACGAGTTTGTTGTCGTTTGCGTTTTGACGCGAATGCAGATAATCGTTGGTATCGTCTGCGTTGTTTAAGCTGGATAAGAACGCCGAATAACTGTCGGTGAGCGTACATCCGGATAAACCGGCGCCGATTACTCCGGCGGAGCCGACGGCGAGCATTTTTGCGAATGTTCTGCGGTCGATAGACATATTTGTCCCCTTACTGCGTTTAAGCTGCGTTTGTTGATTGACAGGTTTCGCCGATTATATCCGTTTTTGGGGATGATTATGAAAAAAGCCCGCATTTGCAGGCTGTTTGTAAACTATGGCGGGATGTACGAGACTTGAACTCGCGACCTCCGACGTGACAGGCCGGCGCTCTAACCAACTGAGCTAACACCCCATTTTCGGTGCGGGGCTTATCTTACTTGCAAAAGAATCATATCGCAAGGCTCTTTTCGTTCGAATACATACTTTTTGCGATAAAGGATACGATTATTCTTCGGAAAATCGATATCGAAATCTGCTCGGTTAAAATACGTTTGACAAAAAGATATTCCCAAACGCAAAGGCTGTTCATGAAAGAAAAAAAGACTATCGATTTTATGTCGGGAGATGAACTCGAACGACGTAAAAACGAAACGGCAAACGTTGAGGACGGTATCGCCCGCCTGGCGGTATATGACTTCGACGGCACGACCATCGACGGTTTTTCTCCGGTCGAGTTGGCGCGCGATCTGCGCGAACAGCATGCGATGCGCTTTGCCGATGCGCTCTATCTGCTCATTTGGGTTATCGGGGAGCGTTTGGGATTCGAGATGGGGGAGGATTTGGCCCGCGATGCGCTGTTCAGACCTTTCTTCACTCTCGAAAAACAGGATGTCGAGATTATTCTGAACCGTTTTTACGAACAGAGAATCCGTCCGATCATCAAACAGGGTTGCCTTGATTGCATCGCAGCCGACAGAGCCGCAGGCCGTGTCATCGTTTATGTTTCGGCGGCATTCGAGCCTTTGGTTCGACATCTCAAACAAGATATCGACATGGATTATCTGTTTGCCGCACGTCTCGAGGAATCCCAAAACCGCTACCTGCCTTCCTATGTGGGGCAGGTCCCCATCTCTCACGGCAAGTTCGATGTTCTCAAGGCATTTGCCGACAGGCAATACGGCGAAGGCAAATGGGTGCTCGATGTGGCATACGGGGATTCCCGCAACGATATTCCGCTTTTGTCCAAAGCTGCATGTCCGGTTGCCGTCGATCCCGACAAAAAACTTGCCGCGCATGCTTTCGAGCATGGCTGGAACATCGTTTCCTGGAAGCCCTGCGCGCAATAAAGCTCATACGGCGAATCGGTTCTCGGGGTTATACGCATAGTCGTATTCTTCGAGAGGGCATGCGTTTTCTCATTACCCCATAGTAACGTCCGTCGAGTTTTTCGGTTGCGCAAACGGCATAAGGATTACAATTTAGAAAAACCCGATTAAGCATATTCGTGAAGGAGGTGTACGGTGGCCGAACAAAAAATGGAAGACATCAACGCCGAGGGCGCTTCTCCGATTATCGAGCCTTCTGCGGCTGCTGTGCCCGAAATCAAGCAAGATGTAAAAGACCAAACAAACGAGGCTGCCGAAGAGGCATCTTCGGAGCCCATCGACGCTTCCCAAAGCCCGGTGTTCGGTATGCCGGGCGCGATGCCCGTGCCGCTGTTTCCGTTTACGCCGGCACCGCCCGAGATTCCGAGTGTTTCAAAGACGGCGGAATCCGATGGTTCGAAGGAAGATAGGGTATCCTCGGAGAAAAAGGACGGCTATACGCCTCCCACACCCGAGTCGCTGCTCAACGCGCTTGCATCGCTTCCCAACGTGACCGTCGTGGATTCGCGTGGCGGTGATTCGCGTTTGTCTTCGGAGAGGAAAAACATCTCCGCTTTGACGCGTGCCGCAGAAGAAATCGGCATCAAGGCACCCGAAGAGAACGAAGAGGAACAAAACTATTCGACGCTTTCGGGATTCGATGCGGTTGTTGCTCAGATGGGCAAATACGGAATCGGCATGGACAGAGATCCCGAATACACCGAACTTGTGGAAAAACTCAACTCCCGTCACGGTATCAGGCGTGTTCCTGCCGCCGATACGTTTTTGTTTGTGAGCGAATCCCGAGAGGATGCCCTTGAGTTTGCCCTTGCCACCGCGGGTGAGTTGGGTCTGCCTGCCATGCGCATGAACGTTACAGAAAGTCCGGACGGGTTGCCGCTTTTGAATGTGTTTGTCCAAAACAAAAAGAAAGCCATCAACGCCATCAAAAGCGAGTTGGTGGGTGCCGGTGTTTTGATCTTGGAAGACATCGATACGTGGATGTCGCCCATCAACGAAATGCCCGAATTGCCTTTTGCCCCGTTTGCGGGAATGCCGCAGATGACCAGGGGAGCGCGTGAAGCTCTCAATCTCATCCGTATGGCCACCGAAAACCCGGAAGTGTACGTGCTTTGCACCGCGGTTCACGAAGATGCCATCGATGAGATTTTCGCGGAAATGATCTACCCGCTCAACGTGGTCAACGTCGGCAAGCCCACCCGCGAAGAGCGTGCCGAGTTGTGTATGGATATCGCCGAGGAGCATCCCAGTTTGCGTGTCATCAACATCTCGCAGCTCGTGGATTTCTCGGATGGCTTGGCACGTTTCGAGATATATGCCGCGGCGCGCGACGCCGTCGAGTTTGCCTATAAGAAAGGCATCGAAGAGCGTCGTTTCGTGCCCATCACGCCCGTGATGATATTCGAGCGTCTGGCGGCGTTTTTCCCGCTGGATTCCGAAGGCTATCATCGTTTGGAAGATGCCATCATGGATGCGTATGCGTCGGATTTCGAGACGATAGACAGCCTCTTGGACGATATGCACGATGCGGATGCCCCCTCGGAAGACTAGTTTCATGCCAAAAACGCAAACCGATTCATCCTCTTCTCGGTCTGTTATTGTGTTGACCGAGGAGAGGATTTCTTCGTTTCGAAAGAAAGTCTTGGAAGAGGGCAAGGCCCTTTATCGTGACTTTCCCTGGAGAAAGCAATCCGACCCCTACAAGGTCCTCGTTTCCGAAATCATGCTCCAACAAACACAGACGGTGCGTGTTTTGCGTTACTTCGAGCGTTTTATCGAGCGTTTTCCCACCATCGACGCGCTTTCTTCGGCGTCGGTTTCCGATGTGCTCGAAGCATGGCAGGGGCTCGGCTACAATCGGCGCGCTCTGATGCTCAAAAAATGCGCCGACGAATGCTCTTTACGCTATCGCGGTGTCCTTCCTTCGACCTACGAAGAGCTGATCAAACTGCCCGGCATCGGTCCTTCCACGGCCGCCGGCGTCATGGTTTTCGCACACGGTGTTGCGGCCGTGTATTTGGAAACCAACGTGAGAAGCGTCTATATCCGCGAGTTTTTCGAGGGACAAAGCGATGTCTCGGACAAAGAGATCATCGCTTTGATCAAGCAAACCTGTCCCGAAACCGATGTCGATGTTTGGTATTGTGCGCTGCTTGATTTGGGCGCCCATATCAAAACGACGGAGCAAAATTACTCGCGCCAATCCAAGACCTATGCAAAACAATCGACCTATGAAGGCTCGGATCGCCAACTTCGTGCCGAAATCATCCGCATGGTGTTGTCCGCTCCCGAAGGTATGGGCATCAGTGCCGTCGTCGATGGCATATCGGCATTCGAACGAAAGAAAAACAGAGGCCCGGTCGGGGAAGAGAGAATAAGAAAGCTTCTGACTCGTCTTGAGCGCGAGGGTTTCCTTTTTCTTGAAGATGCGGGCACGGTTTTTTGCGCCGATTCGAGTCGCTAAGCCCTTTTTGAAACGGTTATTTTGCCCCGGTAATGTTACGCTCAAAAGGAGCAGTAACATTATTGTGCCTTTTGCGTACGGTATCGGGGTTTTTACAAAATGACCTGCGGATATATTGACAAATCTGTGAGAGAATGACACAAGTTATGTACAAAACCAAGTTCACCTAAAGGAGGTGCAAACATGGACAATGAGGCCAACGTCTTAAAGCTTCACGAGAGGTTGCAGGCTCGCGGCGTTTCCCGCCGTGACTTCATGAAGCTTTGTGGCGCTGTCGCGGTTGCTGCGGGTTTGAGCGAACTTGCCGCACCACGCATCGAGCAGGCCTTTGCCGATGTTATTGGGAGGACCGAGGGAGGGCTTTATCCCGTCATCTGGATGGAAGGTGCTTCCTGCACGGGATGTACCGAATCCCTCGCTCAGTCCGTTACCCCTGATGTCGCATCGGTTGTTTTGGAGTTGCTTTCTTTGAACTACTCCGAGCCTCTGTCGGCAGGCGCCGGCTGGCATGTTGAGCAGGCAAAGGAAGAGACCGTCAATGCGGGTAACTTCATTTTGGTTTACGAGGGCGCAGTTCTTCGCGAATGGGACGGCCAGGCACTTCGCATTGCCAACGAGACCGGTGCCGAACAATTGGCACACGTCGCCGCCAAAGCCAATGCTGTTGTCGCTTTCGGGTCCTGCGCGGTAAACGGCGGCTGGATTGCCGCTCATCCCGCTCCCTCAAAGCCGATGGGTGTTATGCAATTCCTTGCCGAAAAAGGCATCAAGACCCCCGTCGTCAACATCCCCGGTTGCCCCGGCAACCCCGAGTGGCTTACCGCCGTTCTCGTCGACGTATTGCTGGTAAGCGGCCTTGAGGGTTTGAAGTTGGATGCGCAAAACAAGCCTTTAGGTATGTTCGATCAAAGCGTTCATGCGAACTGCGAACGTCGCGGCCATTTCGAGGCAGGTGAGTTCGTGTTCGAGTTCGGCAGCAAAGAAGAGGCTTTGGGCTATTGCCTTTATCCGCTCGGCTGTCGCGGTCCTCAGACCAAAGCCAACTGCGGTGTCGTTTTGTGGAACGACAGACGCAGCTGGTGTGTCAAGGCCGGCGCACCTTGCATCGGTTGCTGCGAAGCAAATCCGATGAACCCCAATGACAACTGGGTAGAGGCCAATACTCCGTTCTATAAGCGTCACAGAGATCTCCGCATCGGCGATTGGGTCGTACAACCCACCGCCATCGCTCTGGGTCTTACCGGTTTGCTTGCCGGCGCTTTGGTTATCCATGGGTTCGGCATGAAGATCTCCGGACGTATGGATGGCGGTGCGGACTTCGAGAAGATTCGCAAGTGGGACGAGAAACATCCCGACAAGGCCATCGGCGATTACAGCGCCGCATACCAGCCGGCATCAGAAGAACCCGAGAGCAAGGAAGGGGGTAAGGCATAATGGCACGTTCGGTTATCGATCCCATTACCCGTATTGAGGGCCATCTCCGTGTCGAGATGGAAGTCGACTCCCATGGTGTCGTATCCGACGCTTGGGTATCGGGCGGTTGCTTCCGCGGTATGGAGCTGATTGTCAAAGATCGCGCTCCCGAGGATGCCGCTCATATCGTTCAGCGTATTTGCGGTGTTTGCCCCGTTTCTCACACCAGTTGCTCCTCCATCGCGGCAGAGCAGGCATATGGCATCACCATTCCCAACAACGCACGTATCATCCGTAACCTCATCGAAGGCGGACAGTTCCTTCACAGCCACATTCTTTGGTTCTACAACCTGGCCGCGTTGGACTTCGTCAATCCTTTGAACGCCTTGAGCGCCGATGTCGCCGGTACCTATGATTTGGCTTTGGAAGCCGGTCTTTCCACCGCGACGGATTTCAAGGCATTGAAGGAGCGCTTGGCTGCCTTTGCGGCAAACGGCCAACTCTCCATCTTCTCCGGCAACTGGTTTGATGCCGACGGCGGTACCGCTTACAAGCTTCCTCCCGAGGCGGACCTCATTTGCACCGCTCATTACCTCGAGGCCTTGAAGATGCAGGCCAGAGCATCCGAAATCTGCGGTTTGCTCGGCGGCAAGATGCCTCACGTCATGACCATCGTTCCCGGCGGTACTCCGTTTGTTCCTACCGCGCAGAAACTCGACGACCTCAAGTACATGGTCGACGAAGTTGCCGCTTGGGTTGAAAAGACCATGATCCCCGATACCATGGTCATCGGTTCCGTCTATTCCGACGCGTTCGGGTTCGGTAAGGGCGTCGGTCGTTACGTATCTTGGGGCGTGTTCGAGCGTGCGTTTGACGAGAACACCTCTTATATCGACCGCATGAAGAATCGTTACATGCCCATGGGCGTTTTGGACGACAGTTTGCGCGTAAGTGACGTCGATGAGAGCATGATCACCGAGTACATGGGTCACTCCTGGTACAAGGGTGACGAGACTCACACCGCTCCGTACTACATCACCGAGCCCGAGTACACCGAGTACTACAAGTCCGGCACGATGACCAGACAGGGCATCCGTGACATCGGTACCGTCAACGACAAGTACACCTGGGTCAAGTGCCCGCAATACGGCGGCAAACCCTACGAAGCGGGCAGTTTGTCCCGTATCCTTGCCGCATACGTACGCGGCAACAGCTTCATCCGTACCGAAATCAACAAGATGTTGGTCGGATTCGGAGCAGGCAGTGGCAATATCAGCGCTTTGCAGAACACCCTCGGCCGTATCGCATCCCGCCAGGTTGAGGCTTACTACATTTCCAAGCTGATGCAGGAATGGGTTGCAGAGCTCATCGAGGCCGTAAAAGGCGGCGATTCTTCTTACTTTGTCGCTCCCAAGAACCTCACCGGTGTCGGTTCGGGCTTCTGGGAGGCTCCGCGTGGCGCTCTGTATCACAACGAGACCGTGGTAAACGGCAAGATCGAGGGTTACCACATCATCATTCCTTCCACTTGGAACTTGGCTCCGCACAACAAAGACGGCGAGTATGGTCCCATGGAGAAAGCCCTTATCGGCGTTCCGGTCGGTACCATCGAAAAGCCCATCAATGCTCTGCGTACCGCTCACAGTTTCGATCCGTGTGTTGCTTGTGCCGTTCATATCTCGCAACCTTCTACCGGCAAGCATTTCGAGACCGTTACCAATCCTTGGGGGGTGAAGTAAGATGGCCCATCTTGCACATTATCGCGAAGCGCATCCGTTGCCTTTCGTCATCACTCACTGGATTAACCTTGTCAGCATGATTGTCCTGATCTTCACGGGCTTTTATATCCATTTCCCGTTCTTTGCCGGGTTCATGGGTATCGCCCGCGGAGCTCATATCTTCTTCGGCATCGTCTTGTTCATCAACTGCTTGGTTCGCATCATACTTGCGTTTTTCGTGAAGTCCGCTCCGACCGCCGGTACCCGCACAACCATCAAGGACTACAAGACTTGGCTGCC
>JAGCZM010000038.1 GCA_017960005.1 Eggerthellaceae bacterium | reverse complement strand
GGGCCCCCGAAAATCTAACGATTTTTGGGGTGGTTTGCCGAGGGTGGCACAGGTTTGAAACCTTCTCCCCTCTCCCAAAAGTTCGGAACATGGGTGAGACAGTTCGGTCCCTATCCTCCGTGGGCGCAAGGGAATTGAGGAGATCTGCCCCTAGTACGAGAGGACCGGGGTGGACGGACCTCTGGTGACGCGGTTGTTAACCAATAGCATTGCCGCTTAGCTACGTCCGGAACGGATAACCGCTGAAAGCATCTAAGTGGGAAGCCGTCTCCAAGATGAGTTCCCTTTTCGGTAAGGACCCTTGTAGACTACAAGGTTGATAGGTTGCAGCTGTAAGTACAGTAATGTATTCAGGCGAGCAATACTAATAGTCCGAGCTCTTCATTTTAAGTAAAGTTGTACCACCCTTGTGTGTTTTTACGCGCATGCAACCGCCAGGGTAGCGTCAAGTTACCCGGTGGACCAATCGGTCCGTAGAGCATCCTCTATGGGCGCGACCTTGGAGAGAGGGATCACCCGAACCCATTCCGAACTCGGTAGTTAAGCCTCTCATCGCCGAAAGTACTGCGGTGTAGTCCGTGGGAGGATAGGACGTCGTGCCCATAGAGGATACTTTGCGTTTAGGGACAAACAATCCTCTCTTTTTTAAGATCCATGTTATCGAATTGTTGTTTGGGGAAGGCTGCATATGCTTTGCGGTCTTGCTATAATTTGCGCATCCGATTTTTTCAAAGGTTGGATTGTTTGTTGAAACACGTACTTACCAAAATCGTCGCTTGTGTTGCAATGGCAATCTTCGCGTCGCTTCTCTGCGCGTCGGTGGCCTATGCACAGGTTCCCGCGCCCAAAAACGGAAACAACTACATCGTCGTTATCGATCCGGGTCATGGCGGGGTAGACGGCGGCGCCACCAAGACGTTTAACGCCATCACCTTAAAAGAAAAGACCATCAATCTCAAAATCGCTTTGTCTTTACAGCGCAAACTCATGGAGTTCGGCGGTGTCGAGGTTTATCTGACTCGCGCAAGCGATATCAATCCCACCATCGACGAACGCGTTCAGATTGCGGCCGACTACAATGCCGATCTGTTCATCAGCGTGCATATCAATTCTGCCGTCAACGGGAACGGCACCTCTCCGACGGGTTTCGAGATATACGTTCCCCAGACCGGCAACTACAATGCCTATACCGCAACGTTCGGATACGACATCGCATCGGGTATCCAGCGCTATTTGTCTTTCACCGGCCTGACCAACCGCGGAATCAAATCCAAGGAAATCTCCGGTGAGTATTTCGACGGATATTACTATCCCACCGGTGAACTTGCTGACTTCTACGGCATTATCCGGGGCGCCCGCTACGCCGGCATCACGGGCATGATCGTCGAGCACGCGTTCATCTCCACCGAAGCGGATTTCAACTTGTTGTGCGATGACAGTTTCCTGGCCGAGCTCGGTTATGCCGATGCGCTCGGCATCGCAGAGGTTTTGGGTTTGAGTTTGCGTTCTCAGGTCGCAGACCAATATCAGGTTACCGAATCATACAAATCCATGACCTTGAACAATGCGGTGTTGGGTTCCACCACCGGAAACACCATCTTCACCAGCTGGGCCGCTTCCAACAACAACACCCTTGCAAATGCCGCTTCCATCAGGTCTTTTATCACCTCGAGCACCTATCAAAACCATAAGCAGCTCGACAAATTGCCCGTTGAGCTTGCATACAGCAACTGTGTATATCAGTTCATGAAACGCATCGTCGGAGATCCGGTCATGGGCCGTCAGGATACTTCCGTCATCGACCTGATGATCGGTCTTTGGAACATCAACGGCAGGACCTATCCTTCCGAGGTGTATTCGACCAAAGGCGCACCCGATATCGAAGCGTTTTGCCAAATCATCTATATGGTTGCCACCTCCGAAGGCGTTCGTCCCGATTTGGTCTTTTGCCAGGCCATGAAAGAAACCGGATGGCTGCGCTTTACCGGTTCGGTATCCGTCGAGCAATGCAACTTCGCAGGTATGGGTGCTTCCGGCAACGCCGGCTGCGTGTTCTCCTGTGTCCAGGAAGGTTTGCTTGCCCAGGTACAGCACCTCAAGTATTACGGCAGCACCGAGCCGCTTTACAACGACAACGTCGACCCCCGTTGGAACGCGGTATCCACCAGGTGGCCGCGCGGTTGCGCTCCGACCATTCCCGATCTTTCGAACAGATGGTCAACGACCTCCAACTACGGCCAGGCAATCGTCACCATGTTCGATCGTCTTTACGCCGTCAACCTGTAATCCGGACGGTTTATACAATCGATTCTCAAACGGTACCTTCGCGGTGCCGTTTTTATTAACGTTCTTTGTGAGCAAAATGGCCTTCGGGACAACAAGGCGTCGTGCGTGGGTGTTATATTTTCGGGAAAAGAAATCAATGTCTGAAGCGGCATATTCAAAACAGAGGTAAGAACACTTATGGTGAGAACAATCGCGGTCATAGACGGCAACTCATTGATGCACAGGGCGTTTCATGCGGTGCCGCCCACCATGAATGCCGCTGACGGCACTCCCACCAATGCGGTGTTCGGGTTTATGAACATGCTTCTGAAGTTTGTCGAGGTATCGCATCCCGACGGCATCGTGTGCGCTTTTGACGCCGGTAAGCCGAAATGGCGAACCGAGGCTTTGGAAAAATACAAAGCGCAGCGTCCTCCCATGGATCCGGCATTGCGCGTTCAGTTTCCGGTAATGGAAGAGTTGCTCGGTGCCATCGATATCCCCGTCGTCAAAGTCGAGGGCTGGGAAGGAGATGATGTGCTCGGAACGGTGTCCGCCCGATGCGAAGAATTGGGATATCGATGCCTGCTTGTCTCTGGCGACAAGGACGTTTATCAGCTCGTGAGCGATCTTACCCATGTCGTCACCACCAAAAAGGGGATTTCCGATATAGAAATCTACGGTCCCGATGAGGTGTTCGAACGCTACGGCGTATCGGCCGGGCAGTTTTCGGACTATTTGGGTTTGATGGGGGATTCTTCCGACAACATTCCCGGTGTACCGGGCATCGGTCCCAAGAATGCCTCCTCACTGCTGCAAAGGTTCGGTTCTCTCGACGGCATTTACGATCACCTGGATGAGTTGTCCGGCAAACAACTCGAAAATCTCAAAGAAAACAGGGAATCGGCTTATTTGAGCCGCGAAGTTGCCACCATCGTGCGCGATTTGGATTTTGAGTTGGATTTGGAAGCGGTCAACTTTCCGGCATACGAAGCGGAAGCGGCGAGGGCCGGGTTCATGAAGTATCAGATGAACTCCATCTCCCAAAAACTCGCTCATCTCGTGGGCAAACCGATATCTGTCGGGCATCCGTCGAACCAAAGCATCTCTTCGGATGTGGTCTTTGATCTGATCGATGCCGATGAAGCGACGATAAAGCAATCCATACAAAACGACGAGCTTGTCGGTGTGTCGTTCGGACAAGCCGCGCAGGCATCTTTGTTTTCCAGCGGAGCAAAATGCGTGGTTGCCGGAAGCTTCGGTGTGATGGTTTTCGAAGAAGAAAGGGCATTTGAGATGTTTGCCCACATCGTCAAACATGCCCGATTCACTTCAAACGGCATCAAGGAATCGATTCGCCATATTTATCCGGCCGACAGCAAATCACCGGCGATGCTTGAGGATAAAGATGTTTTGAACATGCGGGGATTCGATACCGCAATTGCCGCTTATATCCTCAATTCCTCCGCCGGATCATATGCAAGCGATGCGGTTTGGGACAAATACGCGCCTTATGCTTTGCCCGAAGTCTCCGGAATCAAAAAGGCAATCGATGAAGATGCGCGTGATTTGGTCGTTGCTTTGGCAAACACCGCCGTTGCCTCTTATCTTTTGATGCCGATATTGAAGCAAGCCCTCGCAAACGAAGGCGGGTCGGAGGTGTTCGAGAGGGTAGACATGCCTTTGACCGGCGTGCTTGCCATCATGGAGCGAACCGGTGCCGCCATCGACGTGGACCGTCTCAAACAGCTGGGTGTTTCCACACAAGAAAAGCTTTCCGCGCTTGAGCGGGAGATTTATGAGCAAGCCGGTGAGGCCTTCAACATCGATTCTCCCAAACAGCTTGAGCACATATTGTTCGAGGTGATGGGGTTCAGGGGCACCAAGAAAACCAAAACCGGGTATTCGACCGATGCCGGCGTACTCAAAGAGCTCAAAAAATACAGCGATTTTCCCGACAAAATATTGCGCTATCGCGAACTTGCCAAGATCAAGAGCACCTATATCGATGCTCTTCCCAAACTGACGGCAACGGATGGGCGCATTCATACTACGTTCAATCAAACCGTGACGACCACGGGACGTCTGTCTTCGTCCGACCCCAATTTGCAAAACATTCCCGTCAGGACGGATTTCGGGAGGATGATAAGGGAGTGTTTTGTTCCGCTTGAAGACGGCTCCGTCTTCATGTCGGCGGACTATTCCCAAATCGAACTTCGTTTGCTTGCGCATCTTTCCAAAGACCGCAACCTCATCGATGCGTTTTGCAGCGGCGCGGATTTCCATGCGCAGACCGCCGCTTTGATATTCGGGATGCCGGTGGATCAAGTCACGCCTTCTCTTCGCAGCAAAGCCAAGGCAGTCAACTTCGGCATCGTCTACGGTCAGCAGGCATACGGCTTGTCCCAAAGCCTCGATATCCCGTTTTATGAGGCGCAAAGCATGATAGACGGATACTTTGCCGCCTATCCGTCGGTTGCCGTCTATCTCAAAGAAGCCGTCAACGGCGCAAGATCGACCGGGTATGCGGTTTCGATGTTCGGAAGACGTCGTTATATACCCGAGCTTTCTTCCGGCAATCCCACCCAAAGGGGATTCGGTGAGCGAACTGCCATGAACCATCCCATGCAGGGAAGTGCTGCGGATATCATCAAGTTGGCGATGACCGCGGTGCAAAGAATGCTCATCGAAGAGGGATACAAAGCAAAGCTTTTGCTGCAGGTACACGACGAGTTGGACTTTTCGGTACCGGCGGACGAGGTGGAAAAACTGAGCGCGTCCGTGGCTCGAATCATGAGCGAAGTCGCACACTGCGAAGTGCCGCTTGAAGTGGATGTCGAGACCGGAGAAACCTGGGCACAATCACACTAGAATACCGACTGAATTCGGGGTTTTTTATTGACGAGCGAGGGTGTGGCTGGTAATATATCGCCTTGCGTTTTATCACGTTAAGGAGATTTTTCATGTACGCAATCGTAAAAACCGGCGGTAAATAATATACCGTTCATGAGGGCGACGTCATCTCCATCGAGAAGATCGATGTGGAGGCAGGTGCCAAG
>JAGCZM010000037.1 GCA_017960005.1 Eggerthellaceae bacterium | reverse complement strand
TGCCGTCAGATGATGCCGTGATGTCATAGAAGACCAACTCATCGGCTCCCGCGGCACTGTAGTATTTCGCAAGCTCGACCGGGGATGAAACGTCTTTCAGTCCTTCGAAGTTGATGCCTTTGACCACGCGGCCGTCTCTCACGTCCAAGCAGGGAATGATGCGTTTGGTAATCATGACGCCACCTCGATTGTTTGGGCCAGGTCGATGGCATGCTCGTAGTAGGCCTTACCGACAATCGCTCCGTACAAACCCATCTGTTTTAAGGCTTCGACATCGGATAGGGAGGACACTCCGCCCGATGCGATGATGTTGAGATCGACCTCCGAAGACAGTTGTTTATACAGCTCTTTGTTGGTGCCCCCCATCGCTCCGTCCTTTGAGATGTCGGTACAGATGATGGTTGCAACTCCCGTGCTTTCCAGATCTTTGCAAAACGACATGGCTTCGATGCCGGATGATTCCACCCAGCCTTTGATGGCAACGTATCCGTCTTTGATATCGACACCAACCGCAACCTTGTCCTTGTAACAATCGAGTGCCTTGCGCAGAAACGCTTTGTCTTCGATTGCGGCGGTACCCAGGATTACCCTATCGATACCGGCATCGATATAGGTCTTCACGACCTCCATGCTTCTGATGCCTCCGCCCACCTCGACAAACAGTCCCGTTTTGTTCTTGATATCGGCAACGATGCCCAAATTGGGCGTAGTGCCTTTTCTTGCGCCCTCCAAATCCACCATGTGGATGTGGGTCGCACCGCATCTTTTGAACTCTTCGGCCACGTCCGACGGGTTTTGCGAGTAGACGGTCTTTTGGGCATAATCGCCCTTATAAAGACGCACGACGCATCCTTCGTATAAATCTATTGCGGGAAAGATCAGCATAAGTCTTCCTCTCTTATCTCGCAAAAAGCACGCAGGATGTTCAGTCCGACCTCACCCGATTTTTCCGGATGGAACTGACAGCCGAGCACGTTGTTTCTCGCGACCGCAGCCGTCAAAGGCGCGCCGTATTCGGTCGAGGCGATGATGTGGTCTTGACAATCGGTTGCATGATACGAGTGCACGAAATACACGCAGTCGCCTTGATTGATGTGGGCAAAAAGCGGATGCTTTTGCTTTAAATCGAGCGCATTCCATCCCATATGGGGAATCTTCAAATCTGTCCCTATCACTTCTTCTATGGCTTTGACCTTACCCGGTATAAGTCCGAGACCCGCATGCCTTCCGTATTCGAAACTCTCGTCAAACAAAAGCTGCATACCCAGACAGATTCCCATCATGATCTTGCCTTGCTCAACCTGCTGCTTGAGAACCTCGTCAAGGCCGGTTTGGCGCAGTTTTTCCGCGGCATCGGCAAAAGCGCCGACACCGGGCAATATGATTTTATCCGCCTCCTTGATCAGGCGCGCTTCCCCCGTCACCCGAGCCTCGGCACCGATTGCGGCAAACGAGGATTTCAGGGAAAAGAGGTTACCGACACCGTAATCGACAATCGCTATGTTCACAGGACACCCTTCGTCGAAGGAATCTCGTCGACAAACCCTTCGTCTGTCGAAACCGCCTGGCGCAAGGAGCGTGCAAACGCCTTAAATGCGCCTTCTATGATGTGATGCGAGTTCTTGCCGTTGATCTTGCGCAGGTGCAGCGCGCATTGCGCGTTGCGCACAAACGCCCAGAAGAACTCTTCGACCAGCTCCGTATCAAACGTTCCCACCTTTTGGGTTGCTATGTTCAGTTCGTAATCCAAAAACGCTCTTCCGGAAAAATCAACCGATGCCAAAATCAACGCTTCGTCCATCGACAGAAACGCATCTCCGTAGCGTTTGATGCCGCGTTTGTCGCCGAGCGCTTTCGCAAAAGCCATGCCCAGCGCAATCCCGACGTCCTCGGTGCTGTGATGATCGTCTACGCGTGTATCGCCCTTGCAAACAACGTTAAAGTCGAACTTGCCGTGTGCGGCAAACAGCTCGAGCATGTGATCCAAAAATCCCACGCCGGTATCAATGTTTGCTTTGCCGCTTCCCTCTAAGTCCAGAGTGAGGCTGATTTGGGTTTCCGAGGTGTTGCGGATAATCTCTGCGCTTCTCATAACAGCTCCTCCAGTGCCTCGATCAAAGCCCGCATCTGTTCTTTTGCTCCGATGGTGATGCGCACGAACTCGCGCAGCCTGTCCTTGTCGAAATACCTTACCAAAACACCCTTCTTCTTGAGAGAAAGGTATAGATCTTTACCCGATATCTTTTTGTTCTTGGCAAAGACGAAGTTCGCTTCGGAGTCCAACACCTCAAACCCGAGACGCTTTAACTCCTGTACGGTGAACTCTCTGTTTTTGATGATGGTCGCGCAATTCTTTTCGAAATACTCCTCGTCAATCAGAGCGCCGATACCGGCTGCCATGGTCATACGGTTGATGTTGTAGGGATTAAACGAATTGCGTACGGTGTTTAAGTCGGCAATCAGCGCCTTGTTGCCCACGACAAAGCCCAAACGGCCGCCGGCAAGCGATCTCGACTTGGAAAAGGTACGACATACCAGCAGATTGTCGTATTTTTTGATAAGCGGCAAGACGCTTTGTCCGCCGTAATCGATGTAAGCCTCATCGACGATCACCACGTTGTTTTTGTTGGAAACAACGATTCGCTCGATGTCTTGTACGGGCATCAGCATGCCGGTGGGTGCGTTGGGGTTGGCGATGATGATTGTTTTGCCGACGCTGAGATAGTCCTCGACGTCGATGGAGTAGTCGTCCTTCAAAGGTTTTGTTTCGAAAGAAACTTTGGTCAGGTTCGCGGCGATGGGATAAAACCCATATGTCACATCCGCGAACACAACCGGTGTCTCTTTGCCGCAAAACGCCATGAGGGCAAAGCAAAGAGCTTCATCCGATCCGTTGGTAAACACGATTTCGTCGATATCCACGCCGAATTTGTCCGCGGCGATCTCGCGAAGCTGCTTGCATTCGGGATCGGGATACAGCTGCAAATCGCCTGCCGCCTCACGCGCCAGCCTTTGCGCGTAGGGTGACGGCGGAAACGGCGATTCGTTGGTATTGAGTTTTACGTATTGCATGTCTTGGGGCTGCTCGCCCGGGACATACGGCAAAAGATCTTTGTATCTTTCACTCAAAAACTTGCTCATTGCTCATCCTCCGTACGAATGACGGCGCTTTTTGCATGTCCGGTCAATCCTTCTTTGCGTGCAAAGAACGCGATATCTTCGGCAACCTTGGCAAGCGCGTCACGCGTGTAATACGTGTATTGGGTCTTCTTCACGAAATCGTCGACCGACAAAGGAGAAGAAAACTTTGCGGTACCGCCGGTGGGAAGGGTGTGATTGGGACCGGCAAAATAATCTCCCAGGGCCTCCGGACAATTCCTTCCCATGAATATCGATCCGGCATGACGAATCTTGTCCAGATAATCAAACGGCGCATCCACGCACAGCTCCAAGTGTTCGGGAGCAATCTCGTTTGCCACTTCTATGGCTTCATCCAGCGAGGAGGCCACGATGATTTTGCCGTTGTTGTCGATGGAAGCACGCGCTATCTCTTCACGTTCGAGCAGCGGTATCTGTACCTCAAGCTCTTTTTGCACGGCCAGGGCCAACTCGTAAGAGTCGGTCACCAACACCGCGGAGGCAAGCTTGTCATGCTCTGCCTGAGAAAGCAGATCGGCCGCCAAATAACGCGGGTTTGATTTACCGTCCGCCACGATCAAAATCTCGCTGGGCCCGGCAATCATGTCTATGGAGACCTTACCGAACACCTGCTTTTTGGCCTCGGCGACAAAGGCGTTGCCCGGACCGACGATGGTATCCACTTTGGCGATGGTTTCGGTACCGAACGCCAATGCAGCTATCGCCTGAGCGCCGCCCACTTTGTAAATCTTGTCGACGCCGGCAACATATGCCGCCGCCAAAATGGCGGGATTGACTTTGCCTTGCGCGTTTGGAGGCGTAGTGATGGCAACCTCTTTGCATCCGGCAATCTTTGCGGGAATGGAATCCATCAAAACCGTCGAAGGATATGCCGCGGTACCGCCGGGAACATAGAGACCGACGCGATCCACCGGAATGATCTTCTGCCCGATGACAATA
>JAGCZM010000036.1 GCA_017960005.1 Eggerthellaceae bacterium | reverse complement strand
GACGCGCAAACCGCAGCCGTAAAGCACTTCCAGAATGGCACGCGAGCGCAAAAAACAGGCATATTCGATGACATCGCTTTGCTTTGGCGCAAGCAGGTTTTCGAGCATATGGTTGACTTGTTCTATCGTCAAAACATCGGGCAGTCTGTCAGCCGCTTTGGGCAAAATCAACGTGGCCGCAGGATTGGTTTGGGCGATGTTTTCCCGGACGGCATAGTTGTGAACGCCCTTGACGGCAGCCAGTATCCTTTTGACGGACGTCGGCGAGTAAGGTTTGCTCTTTTTTTCCCCGTTTTTGCCTTTGACCTGCACTTTTTGGACATAACCCGTCTTTGAGAGACCCTGTTCGAACTCCACCAGGACTTCTCTGGCGACATCTTCGGGAGAATCGATTCCTTTGGATTTAAGGAAATCGAGATACAGATGCAAATCGTGCGTGTAGGCCTCCACCGTGCGCGGCGAAGCACCTTTTTCGATACGAAGATACGTCAGATATTCCTCTATCAACTCTTCCACGAAACCACGACCCGATTTCTTCGAAACATCGATGACAATGTTAGCATTTTAAGGGGAAAACATTATTGCTTCAATCGCCAAATGCAGCTGGGCTATAATTCATCGAAGTTAAAGCGACAAAACGTCCGACATCGAGGAGATTATGCGTAACGGTTTTGACAATGCAAGATACATCACCTTGCAGGCATCCCACATCAAAGAGCGTATCGAGCAATTCGGCGGCAAACTGTATTTGGAGTTCGGCGGCAAATTATTCGACGACTTCCATGCGGCCCGTGTACTGCCGGGATTTCTGCCCGACACCAAGATTCGCATGCTCGAGAGCATCCGCGACGAAGTGGAGATCGTCGTTGCGATCAACGCCAACGATATCGAAAAAAACAAAGTGCGCGGAGATCTGGGCATCACCTACGATCAGGACCTCTTGAGAATGCTCGACTACTTCAGAGACCAGGGCTTTTACGTGGGAAGCGTGGTCATCACCCGTTACGCCGGACAGGAAAGCGCGGTTTTGTTCAGACAACGTCTGACCGAACTCGGCATCAAATCCTATCTGCACTACACTATCTCGGGATATCCCTATGACATCGACGCCATCCTCTCATCCGAAGGCTTCGGCAAAAACGAGTATGTGGAAACATCCCGTCCTTTGATCGTGGTTACCGCACCCGGCCCCGGCAGCGGCAAAATGGCGGTTTGTCTGTCACAGCTCTACAACGAGCACCAAAGGGGTATCGAAGCCGGTTACGCCAAGTTCGAAACCTTCCCCATCTGGAATCTGCCGCTTTCCCATCCGGTCAACATAGCCTACGAGGCGGCAACGGTGGATTTGGAAGACGCAAACGCCATCGACCCGTTCCATCTGGAAGCCTACGGCATCACCACCGTCAATTACAACCGCGACATCGCGGCCTTCCCGGTCCTCAAGACGATATTCAAACGCATCTACGGTGAAAGCCCTTACAACTCTCCCACCGATATGGGCGTCAACATGGCAGGCCTTGCCATCATCGACGATGAGATAGTACGCGACGCGGCAAACAAAGAAATCATCCGCCGCTATTTCCAAGCACGTACCCATGTCATGCGTACCGGCGAAGGCGCAAGCGATGTGCATAAACTCGAGATGCTGATGAACAAAGCGGGTATCTCGGTGAACTACTCTCCGGCATACGAGGCGGCCTTAAACAAGGAAGCCGCGTGCGGAAGCCCGGCCGGCGCCATGCAACTGCCCGACGGGCGCATCGTCACCGGCAAGACGTCTGCCCTGCTTGGCGCCGCTTCTTCATTGATTATGAATGCCTTGAAGGGCTTTGCGGGTGTCGATCCGGAGATCAAAGTCTTATCCGATGCGGCTTTGATGCCCATCTGCCGCTTAAAGACCGAAGCCCTAAAGAGCCAAAACTTCCATCTTCATTCCGATGAAACCCTGATTGCGTTGAGCATTTCTTCGGCAACGGATGAGGACGCGGCCCGGCTGATCGAGCAGCTGCCCTCGCTTCGCGGCTGCGATGCGTACTTCTCGGTCATCATCTCCACCACCGACGAGGCGATGTATCGACGTTTGGGCATCAACGTATGTTGCGAGCCCAAATACGAGCAATACAGCTACTATCACAACTGATTTAAAAGAAACAAAACAACAAAAAGGCGGAAAACATTTCCGCCTTTTTGTTTTATTTGAAGAAAGTCTGCGCCGCGCGCTTGAAGAACAATCCCTCTTCGAACCTCAACATCTTGGTCGGCTCGTCTCCTCGACGTACCAGTATCTTGGAGATGGGTTTTTCAAACGGGATGCGGTCTCCGTCGATATCGATGGTGGCCGGATATCTGGTGGATGCCATTTCGGCAACGTCTATCTCGATGATGTCGTTTTGACCGGTGAGCACGCTTCGGGCGTTCAGGCTGTGCGGGGCAAGCTGCACCACCGCCAGTCCCTCGAAATCCGGGCTGATGAGCGGACCTCCCGCGGATAACGCGTAGCCCGAAGATCCCGTCGCGGAAGAAACGATGATGCCGTCTCCCCTTATCGTGAACAGATCTTTACCCGAAATCTTGACATCGCCCTCCAAAATGCGCGCGCTGTTTCCGCGCGATACGACGATTTCGTTTAGTGCGAAAAAGCTGCGCGAAGCAGGACTCAAATCCTTGGACACCTCTCCGTTTCCGGACAAAAGCGCATCCTCGTCCTCACCTTCGCATATGACATCGATGCGCAGATTGGTATGCATCTCGACGCTTGCCTCATCGGCTAATGCCTTCGAAACCAAATCGATGATGCCGTCGGGTGCATTGTTGGCCATGAACCCCAAATGCCCGAAGTTGGCGCTCAAAAGCGGCACGCCGGCATATCCGATGAACCGTGCACAGCGGATGATGGTGCCGTCTCCGCCCAGCGATATCACCATATCGAAATCGCATTCGAACGGATACGGATCGTCGCGCAAATCGACACACTCGTAAGCGATACCCATCTTCTCAAAATACGAGCACAACAACAAAGAGGCCTCAACGGCTTTGGAATTGGAGTTGTTCTTTACAATGCATACACGCATGACCATAATCCTTATGGAAGCACATTCAATTTGCTATGATTTGCCATTATAGTAGCGCTGCAGGCCACAAAAAAGGTTACCGATGGAAAATACGCGGGTTAAAGATATGCTTGTGCCGGTCATTATCGGCGGCGATATCCTGGCTTACAGCTATGTGCGCGAGTTCAACCGCGCTTTCGGGATTACATCATCCGTTGTTTTGGCAACCAAAGACATCAAGATGCTCAGCTCCTCGAAACTTTGCGATTACCGATTGGTCGGTTGCATCACCGAAGAAGACTCTTTGTTTGCCGAATTGAGCAAAATAGCAAACGAACTGCATGCGCAAAACAAAAAACTTTTGGTTTTGGGATGCGATGACGTACATGCCCGTTTGCTTTCTTCCCTCAAGCCCAAACTTCAAAAAATCGGCTATACGACGTTTTACGTGGATTTCGGGCTGTTGGACGAGATAACCCAAAAGAAGCGCTTCTACGAGCTGTGCGAAGAACTCAACATCCCCTATCCCAAGACATGGTATGTCGATTGCAAGGAAGAAAACTCGCAATTGCCGATGGATGAGTTTAACTATCCTCTCATCGCAAAGCCCTCCAACTCCGCTCAGTTCCAAAACGCAGCCATAGAAAACAAGCGCAAGATATACGAAATAGAAACCCCCGAAGAGCTTGTTTGCGAATACAAAAAGATCAAACGCTCCGACTACGACAATCTGCTCGTCATCCAAGAATTTGTCCCCGGCGACGATGATGCCATTTATTCTCTGACGACGCTGAGCGACGAAAACGGAGATCTCATCGCCGTATCCGGCGGACGCGTGTGCCTGCAAGACCACGATCCCACCGCGCTGGGCAATCCTTTGGTCATCTTGGGAGATCGTCGAGACGAAATCATCGATTGCGCGGCGCGTTTCCTGAAAAAAGTCGGATATCACGGGTTTGCGAACTTCGACATCAAATACGACTGCCGCGACAATACGTATAAATTCTTTGAAATAAACACCCGCTGCGGCAGAAACACCTATTACATGAGCTTGGGCGGAGAAAACTTCGCCGAATTGCTGGTAAACGAGTTTGTCTTGAACAATACCGAGCACACCGAGCCCCGATACGCCTATCGGCCTTTCGTATACTCGTGTGTACCGAAACCCGTCATAAAAAAGAGCATCGAATCCTCCGAGCTCAAGCAAACGATTGCCGACACCCGCATGAGCATGCGCGCTTTCCAGAAAAAACAGGGACTGGACCCCTACCCGCTGTTTTACAAAAACGATTCGTTCATGCATAACTTCTGGGCGTTTGTGATGTATGTAAACCAGATACGCAAGTTCAAGAAGTTTTACTGGGATACCCACGGAAAACAACTCAAAGAAGAAGAGTACCGATAACAAAAAACGTCCCGCTTAAACGGGACGTTTGAAGTTTTCTTCGGTGGTTAGGACGACAGGTCCGTCTTTGGTAATGGCTACCGTCTTTTCGAAATGCGCCGAAGCAAGCCCGTCGGCGGTTATCACTCCCCACCCGTCGGAAAGGCTCTTGGTCTGATGCGTACCCAAATTGATCATGGGCTCGATTGCCAATACCATGCCTTCCTCAAGCACCATGCCGGTGCGGCGGTATCCGTAATTGGGAACGTTGGGATCCTCGTGCATGTTTCTGCCGATACCGTGGCCCACATATTCTCTGACCACTCCGTATCCGGCCGTTTCGGCAATCTCTTGGACTGCCGCGCCGATATCTCCCAAACGGTTTCCGATGCGGGCTTCGTCGATTCCTGCCCACATGCATTCCTCGGTGATGCGAAGCAGGCGCTTTTTGTCGTCGGAGATGTTGCCGACCGGATAGGTCCAGGCGTTGTCTCCGT
>JAGCZM010000005.1 GCA_017960005.1 Eggerthellaceae bacterium | reverse complement strand
GTCTTTGCCGAGATAAGCGATCATATCCGAAACTCTCACGACGCATCCTTCCAATGTGGAGGGGCGAAGCGAGGAGATGTTTTGCTCGTCGTTTACGCACTTTTGCACAAGTTCATCCAGCTTCTCGAAACAATCGGTGTTGCCGATGCGCAGTTTTTGCACCTCGAATTCGCCGTTATGGCATAACACGCCGTCGAGGGTCTGCAGAGAAATATTTCTTTTGTACAGGCAATCGAGCACCCGTACCGAATGCACGTTGTGGTTGAAATACTTTCCCGTATGCTCATGGAACACCTTGTTGAGGCAGCGCTCTCCGGCATGGCCGAAAGGGGTGTGTCCGATGTCGTGTCCCAGGGCGATTGCTTCAATCAAATCGCAGTTGAGACCGAGGGCCCCTCCGATGGTTCTGGCGATTCTGCTGACCAGCTGCACATGCAGATCTCTTCTGGTTATGTTGTCGTTTTCGACAAAAGAAAAGACCTGGGTTTTATCCGAATAATGGTTGTATGCCGGGACGTTGAGGATTTTTTCTATATCGCGGGCAAAGGCCGAGCGTATGACCGTGGCCGCATCATGGTTGTTGTCTTCTCTGCGGATGACGCGGTTGTCTTCGCAGCGGTATTGGGAATGGGCACCGCTTTTCTTGTCCGCGGCAATCGACGCTTCAATCTCTGGTTTGAGTCTGAGGTAGGGCAGTTCTTCGGGCATGTTGTCTCTCGGCTTTTGTCGACGGTTTCGTATCTTCGATATTCTACCAATTGTTGTTTATGAATATGAATTTCAAGGGGGAGTTTGTCGATAATCAAAACAGGTGATTTTGCGTTATACTTTTTTGAAATCCGAGCGGCAGCCGATACACGAGCCGGAGTAAGAAAGATATGCCTTTTTCGATAAGCGATGAAGATGTCCAGAAGGTGCGTGAGGCATCCGATTTGGTCGCCGTGGTGGGTGAACGTTCTCCCGTGCGCCAAAAAGGAAAAGACTACTGGTGCTGCTGTCCGCTTCATAACGAAAAAACACCGAGTTTCAAGATAGATCCGGTTACCCAGCTTTGGCATTGCTTCGGATGCGGCCAAGGCGGAGACGTGTTCGGGTTTGTCATGAAGCTCGACAATCTCACCTTTCCCGAAGCGGTCATCTCCCTTGCCGATCGAGCCCATATCGTCATTGAGACCAAAGAGGGCAAAAGCAAAACCAATGTCTCCTCGGATAAAAAGGCGCGTCTCAAAGAAATCTGCGCTCAGACATCCGAGTTCTATCATCAGGCTTTGATGCGCTCGAAAGATCTCCAAGCCGACAAAGCCCGCGCATATCTTGCTTCACGCGGGTTCGGAGGACAGGTTCCCAAGAAATGGAATCTGGGTTTTGCCATCGGCAACGGTTCGCTGGTGCGATACCTGTCTTCCAAAGGTTATTCGGCAGATGAGATGGTGCAGGCAAATGTCGCATTGATCGATTCGCGGGGTAAGGTGCAAGACAGGTTCTTTTCTCGGGTGATGTTTCCGATAAACGACGTCATGGGCGACTGTATCGCCTTCGGAGGCAGGGTTATCGATAAAGGGGAGCCCAAGTACCTCAATTCGAAAGAAACGCCCTTATTTCACAAATCGGTCGTTTTGTACGGTCTTGACAAAGCAAAAGCTTCCATCACATCCACCGGTATCGCGGTGGTTGTGGAAGGTTATACCGATGTCATTGCGCTGCATGAAGCGGGACTTACCAATGTCGTTGCCACTTTGGGCACCGCACTGACTATCCAACATATCCGCGCGCTTTCCCGATTCGCTTCCAAAGCCATCGTGTATCTGTTCGACGGCGATGAAGCAGGACAGCGCGCCGCGGATCGCGCTTTGGGCTTTATCGATGAGCAGATGACGCCCGAGGCAGGACGCGTGCGTATCGATTTGCGCGCCGTGACGCTGCCCGACAATCTCGATCCCGCCGAATACGTCATCGCAAAAGGCGCGGATAGCCTCAATAAGTTGATAGAGGAGGCAAAACCCCTCATCCGATACGGTATCGACCGGAAACTCGCGCATTGCGACTTAAACAGCGCCGAGGGCAGATCGCGTGCATTAAGCGAGGTAATATCGGTGCTGGCTCCCATCAAAAATTCGCTTTTGGCAAAGGATTACGCCATACAGATCGCCGGCATCCTTCGTCTGCGTGAAGACATGGTGCTCGAAGAGCTTGCCAAACTCAAAGTTTTGACACCGATGCGCTACGAAGAGGAGCAAGCAAGCGTATACGAAGGCCAAACACCGCAACTTGCAAGCGAAACCTCGGCGGCAAATACACGGGAAGTTTCGGTGGCGGAAGCAAACAGAAGAAAGATAGAAGCCGAGTTTTTGAGTTTGATTGCCCAATATCCCGAGATTTCCGCATCGTTTGGGGATACTTTGGCGCAGACCCAATGGCATCTGCCGCTTCATCAAGAACTTGCCGCTCTTTTATTGGATATTCTGTCCTCTTCCCACGAAAAATCCGGTGCGCAGGTGGTATCGCTTTGCGCATCCAAACTGCCGGCGTCTTCGGGATTGCTCACGTCTGCCGATGCCGGCGGAATCGATCATGCGCAAGCCGTATGCAAATCGCTGGGTTTCGATTTGTCGATAGGGGATTTGGAAAACGCGATTGCCGATCTGAAAAGCATGCTCGAAAACAATCATTCGCTTTCCTCCGATGAC
>JAGCZM010000035.1 GCA_017960005.1 Eggerthellaceae bacterium | reverse complement strand
TATTGGCCAAATTGCAGGGGTTGGCAAAACGTTCCGACTTACCGAACAATCAAGCGTAAAACATACCGTCGGAAAGTTATTCAAATCCCGATTAAGACGTTACACCACAAAAATACGTCCTTAAAAGTGCGCGACTACGCATTTTTAAGGACGTAAAATGTTTAAACCGTTAATCGTTCTCTGTTTTGGCTCAACTTCTTAAAACCGACAAGTTAGCCTCAACACATCTTGACGATAGCTTGAGAGCAATACCTTTCCGTCATTCCCACTCTATGGTGGCGGGAGGCTTACTGGTCACGTCGTAAACCACACGGTTGACGCCTTTTACCTCGGCAACAATCCTGCTGCTGATACGACCCAATACCTCATAAGGAAGCCTTGCCCAGTCTGCCGTCATGGCGTCGGCACTTTCCACGGCACGAACAACAATCGTATGGCCGTAGGTTCTCTCATCACCCATGACACCGACGCTTCTGATATCGGGCAATACCGCAAAGTATTGCCATACGCTGCCCGAAGCGTTTCTGATACCGGTTTTTTCAAAGAGAGAGGCATTGTATGCATCCAACTCTTCACGGACAATGGCATCTGCCGCTTTGAGCAAAGATAAGCGCTCTTGGGCTACCTCTCCGATAACCCTTACCGCCAATCCCGGTCCCGGGAAAGGTTGTCTCCATACCAAGGATTCGGGAAGACCCAATGCCTCACCCAAAGCTCTGACTTCATCTTTAAACAAATGATCGAGCGGCTCTATCAGTTCAAAGCTCACCCCCTCGGGGAAAGGAATGAGATTGTGATGGCTTTTGATGGCAGAACCTTTACCGGAGGTCTTACGTGATCCGCTTTCTATGATGTCGGGATAGATGGTACCCTGAGCCAAAAATTCGACCCCGTCCAAACGCTTTGCTTCTTCAAAAAATATCTTCCAGAACTCCGAACCGATGATGCGGCGTTTTTGCTCGGGATCGGTAATGCCTTGCAATGCGGATAAGAAGCGATCTTGTGCATGCACATGCACGAAGTTCAAATCATCATCTTTCGAAAAAACGACTTCGACTTCTTCGGGCTCTCCTTGGCGAAGCAAGCCGTGATTGACAAACACACAGGTCAACTGTTTGCCGATGGCACGGGCACACAGCTTTGCGACCACCGCCGAATCCACCCCGCCGGACAATCCCAAAATGGCTTTGCGGTTGCCCACCTTGGCTCGAATGTCTTTTATCGTCTCTTCAATGAAATCTCCCATATGCCAGGAGGGAGTAAGTTTGCATACATCGAATAAGAAATGAGACAAAAGATTGTTTCCCCAGGGGGTGTGTCTTACTTCCGGATGAAACTGCGTTCCGTAAAACTTACGTGTTTTATCCTCCATGGCGGCAACAAGACAATGGTCCGTTTTTGCGGTAACGACAAAACCGCTCGGAGCGCACTCTACCGAATCCCTGTGGCTCATCCATACCTGCATGCTGCTCGGTGCGTCGAATAACAAAGAAGAAGAGACATCGGTAAGAGTCATGGTGACGGGTCCGTACTCTCCGACCTCGGCGCTTTTGACACTGCCGCCCAAGGTTACCGCCATGATTTGATGACCGTAGCAAAATCCCAACACCGGCAATCCCAGTTCGAATATATGAGGATCCACCTGAGGAGAACCCGGTTCATACACGCTGGCCGGACCTCCGCTTAACACCAGGGCCGCAGGATCGATCTTTTTGATTTCTTCGGCATCGATATCGCAAGGTACGACTTCGGAGTACACGTTCAAATCACGGATACGACGCGCAATGAGTTGTGCATACTGTGCCCCGAAATCCAATACCAATACCGTTTGTCTGTCTTTGCTGTCTGCCACCTGTTCCTCTTTCTTTGCTTTGCGGCCAATCTATCACAGCCGATGAAGCGATGGGTCGTCATGATGGCGTAAGGTCGAATTGAGCGCCTCATCATGCGCCGCATGCTCTGTCGAATCGTCCAGCTTTGTCAATGCATCGTCGCTGCCGTATGTGCGAATCAAAACCTCTTTGAGAACCAGGTCGGCCAAAGCGGGATTTTTGGGCAATACCGGACCGTGGCAATACGTACCGAACACGTTTTTGCAACGAATACCTTCGGTTTTATCCTCTCCGTTGTTGCCGTATCCGTGTACCACCCGGCCCAAACAAGACACACCGTCTCCCAAATACGTTTTTCCTCCGTGGTTTTCGAAACCAAGAATAAGGGTGGAGGGGTCGTCGTTGAGACTAAACGCAAGGTTTCCGACCATGCGCTTCTTTGATGCGACGGTATAAAAATCGACGATACCCAAATAATCAAGGGTTTTGCCTTGGGCATCCTTGTAGTAATGCCCCAGCATCTGATATCCCCCGCATATCGCCAACAGCGGCATCCCGTCTGCCACGGCAGCTTTGATCTCGTTTGCTTTGTTGCCTTTTAAATCCCCAAGCAATATCTCTTGCTCGAAATCCTGACCTCCCCCTACAAAGACCATGTCGATATCGCTCAGTTTGAGTTTTTCTCCGAATCGAACCGGAACGATTTCGCAAGGAATGCCACGCCACAAAAGGCGCTTATGCAAACAGATGATATTTCCCATATCTCCGTAGAGATTGAGCATTTCCGGATAAAGATGGCATATCTTTACGGGGGATGTTTTACTCATCGCAAACCTC
>JAGCZM010000034.1 GCA_017960005.1 Eggerthellaceae bacterium | reverse complement strand
TGCAACCTTGGGATGCTCGGACAGATGGCGTGCCATACCGAGTCCGTTTTGCGAATGAGCTGCGATGCGCAGATGCAAGCTCTCCAAACCCATGTTGAGCAAAAACGCGTTCTGGGGAGACTGTATACTCCCGAAATCCCTCATCAGCTGAGCGGTTGCCTTGGTGATGAACGCTCCTCCGAGTCCGAATTTTTCCGCATAAACGACACCGTGATAGCTTTCGTCGGGCGTGGTCAGCCCCGGGAACTTGTCGGCATGGGCCATCCAATCGAACTTGCCGCTGTCGACGATACAGCCGCCGACACCCGCTCCGTGTCCGTCCATGTACTTGGTGGTGGAATGCGTCACGATGTCGGCACCCCACTCGATGGGACGGCAGTTAACCGGTGTCGGGAAGGTGTTGTCCACAATAAGCGGTACCCCGTGTTTGTGGGCAACCTTGGCAAACAGCTCTATATCGAGCACCGACAACGCGGGGTTGGCGATGGTTTCTCCGAACACGCATTTGGTGTTGGGCTTAAACGCCGCATCTATCTCTTCTTCGGAGGCGTTGGGAGCGACAAAAGTGCTCTCGATGCCCATGCGTGCCATGGTGTGGGCAATCAGGTTGTAGGTACCGCCGTAGATTTCGCTGGAAGAGACGATATGGTCTCCGCAACCGCAGATGTTAAACATCGCAAAGAAGTTCGCTGCCTGGCCCGACGAGGTGAGCATACCCGCGCTTCCGCCCTCCATCTCGGCAATCTTTGCCGCGACGGCATCGTTGGTGGGATTCTGCAGACGGGTGTAAAAATAACCCGCTTCTTCCAAGTCGAACAACTTGCCCATATGCTCGGAAGTATCGAACTTCCAAGTGGTCGATTGATAGATGGGCAGCTGCCTGGGTTCGCCGTTTTTGGGGCGATACCCGCCCTGCACGCAAATGGTTTCGATTTGCGGAGCCATTGGGCCTCCTTTATTCGGTATGGGAAAACTTGTCGGATTATACTATCATTGTCGCCACATCCGCGGGCACTCCAATCGTGTCGGCGGATGTACATTAAACCGCAGAATTCATGGTGCATTCCCGGAAGGAATAACGCATATGCCCATCAGAATACCCGACAGACTGCCGGCAACCGACATCCTCGAGAGTGAAAACATCTTCGTGATGACGGAACATCGCGCCCTTCATCAGGACATCCGTCCTTTGAAGCTTTTGCTCTTAAACCTCATGCCCACCAAAATCGTCACCGAAACCCAAATCATGCGCAAGCTCTCCAACACTCCCCTTCAGATCGAAGTGGAGCTGCTGCAGACCGTCAGCCATGAAGCCAAAAACACTTCCGAAACCCATCTCAAGGAGTTTTATCGCTCCTTCGATCAGGTCAAAAACAACCACTATGACGCCATGATCATCACCGGCGCTCCCGTGGAGAAACTGGATTTCGAGGACGTGGATTACTGGCCCGAGCTTTGCCGCATCATGGAGTGGACCAAGACAAACGTGTTTTCGGTGATGCACATATGCTGGGGAGCACAGGCCGCCCTTTACTATCACTACGGCATCAACAAATACGATCTGCCCAAGAAATTAAGCGGTGTTTATGCGCACCGTGTTCTGAAGGCTTCTTCTCCTTTGGTACGCGGATTCGACGACGTGTTTTACGCGCCCCACAGCCGCAACACCGAAGTCAAAGCCAAAGACATTGTCGCAAACGACCGTCTCGAGTTGATTGCCGTCTCCGATGAGGCAGGCGTCCACATCGCCAAGAGCGTCGATTCACGTCAGTTTTTCGTGTTCGGTCATCCCGAATACGATTCGGAGACTCTTCGTTTGGAATACGAGCGTGATCTTGCCAAGGGTATCAATCCCGACATCCCCGCTCATTATTTCCCCGATGACGATCCCACGAAAGAGCCCATCAGCACGTGGAGAAGCGCGGCACAATTGATGTTTACCAATTGGCTCAACTACTACGTATACCAGGCAACGCCTTACAACTTAGACGAAATAGGCCAAACCGAGATATAGAAAACCCAAGACCACGCATCCGAATGCCGTGGAAAACCCGTTGATGAGCCAACGCTTAAGACCAAGCGCCTCAAGGTCCATGTATTCATAGGGCCAGGCGCTTTTTCTTTTGCCGATGGGTCCGTGCAATTTGGCATACAGAATCACAAATGCCGTCCACGCAAACGGAACAACACACCAAACAATCGCGTCATACCACACAAGGCCGGTATGGTTTCCCATGACAAGCCACCAAACGATGGTGAGAATCGGTGCCACGTAATGGCAAAGCACTGCCTCGAAGGGCCTC
>JAGCZM010000033.1 GCA_017960005.1 Eggerthellaceae bacterium | reverse complement strand
TTCGAGACCGCCGCATTCGCCCGCTCTGCCACTCCTCCGCGTCGTATGCTTATGTCTAAAATTCGCCGCTTCAGTATAAAGCGGCGAGGGTTTTGACAGGTGGCGGAGAGATTGGGATTCGAACCCTAGATACCCTTTTGGGGCATACACGATTTCCAATCGTGCTCCTTCGGCCAGCTCGGACATCTCTCCGTTTTATTTCTATCCCGCGCGATTAGCCTCAAACGCGGCAATTGCGTAGTATACAACACACGTTGTAAGGGCAAAGGTTGATTTTTCGGTTATTGCTCTTCGCCTTCGCCCTCATGGTCGTGGTCATGATCGTCGTTGTCGAGATTGTCATAGGCGCTCATGTCGACGTCGTAGGGAAGGTGCTTGGGCATCACGTTTATCGAAATCGTGGATTCCTTTTCGAAAGCCCCGATTGCCTCGTCATAGGCCTTGTTTTGCATATCGTTTTTGATGTTTGCCTTCAGCGTATCCAAAATCTCATCGGGAAGATCCGCGGACGAGTGAATGGTGTTGACGTTGAGGAGTTGCTCGCACTTGATGATGTGGATCCCGAAAGACGAAGTGACCGGATCGCTGGTCTCTCCTTCGGCCAAGGCTTCAAGCGCGGTTTGGAACTCTTCGGCATAGGAAGACAGACAATCCCAGGGCAAAAGACCGCCGTTGTTCTTGGTGGCCTCATCGGTGGAGTATTGCAGCACGGCCGCGTTCCAAGACAAAGAGCCGGCTTTGATTTGCGCGGCAACCGTGGCGGCGGTTGCGGTGTCTTCGGCGTCAAAAAGGATGTGGCGCGGCAGTCTGGATTCGTCGATGGTAGAGGAGTAGGTCTCCACGCCTGCCATAATCTCATCCTCGGTCAGCTCGGCGTTATGGGCAAACGTCTCAAACACGGCCTCATAGCATTGGGAGTATTCGATGGCGTCGCGGTAGGTTTGCTCGGTATAACCGGCGGTTGCCAGCGCGGCTTGCCATGCCTCTTCGCTTTCGTAATAGGATTTCATGGTATTGACGTAGCTGTTAATGGCCTCCTCATCGGGAGCAAGCCCGTTTGCCTTGGCGTATTGGATAACCAACAACCTGTCGATGAAGTAATGAACGACTTCGTTGCGCAGGGTTTCGGGGGTATAGCCGTAGATGTAGAGCCACAATGCCCAAATACTGTCATCCTCGTATCCCGAGGAAGTACGGATAGACGTGATGAAGTCCGTAACGGTAGATTCCATAACGGGAACCCCGTTGACGGTTGCCGCGACGGTGTCGCGCTTAAACGGGCTGTTTTCTCCGGCGATAAAAGAATAAATACCGAACCCGAGAGCAGCCGTCAGCAAGACGACAACAACGATCAGGGTAATCTGTTTGGTTTTGAGAGGTTTGGTTTTCATGGGCATCCTTTGAATTGATTCAAGCGCACATTATAACGGCAACGGCAAACGCAAACGCCCTACGGTTTACTATTCGAAACCCTTTTTGCAAAAACGGCGATTGAATGCGGCGACTGTTTTGATGGGCCGGGCCGTCATCATTTTCGTAAAACAGCTCAATCGGACGGATACGGCAAAGAAAACAAAAGATTGAGGGTACGCAAATCTTGCGGGGACGCTTTGCTTTTGCTACTATACGCAGGCTATTTTCCTGCTCCGGTCTTGCCTTCATTAGCCCGGAGCCGCTTAAGTCCAGAGGAGGTGAAGCTGATGAAGGCTTATGAACTGCTGTACTTCGTTGCGCCCACGCTTGACGAAGACGCCCGCGCCAACGTTCAATCCCGTATTGCATCCACCATTACCGACGCCAAGGGCGCCGTGGACAATGTCGACGACTGGGGCAAGCGCAAGCTGGCTTTTGAGATCAACGGTCTTACCGAGGGTAACTATATCTTGGTTGATTTTCATGCCAATCCCGAAGATGTTGCTGAGCTTGACCGCGTTTTGCGTATCAACGACGCTGTAGTGCGTCACATGATCGTCAGACGCAGCGATCGCAATTAATTAACGGAGCGCGAACAATCGCGCCGGCACGAAAGAGGTAAGAAATGAGTATCAATCGAGTTGTCATCAGCGGTAACTTAACCAGAGATGCGGAATTGCGTCAAACGGGCAGCGGTATGCCGGTTTTGGGATTCGGAATCGCGGTAAACGATCGCCACAAGAACACCCAGACCGGACAATGGGAGGATTACGCCAACTATATCGACTGCACTATGTTCGGCAGCAGAGCCGAAGGCGTTGCGAGATTTTTGACCAAGGGAACCAAGGTCACCGTCGAAGGAAAACTTCGCTGGAGTCAGTGGGAGAAAGACGGCCAGAAACGCAGCAAAATCGAAGTTATCGTTGACGAGTTGGATTTGATGTCCAATCGCGGTGAGGGACAAAACACCAACAGTTTTGCTCCCGTAAGCGCCGCACCGGTGCTTGACGCACCGTCTTCGGTTTATGACGAAGACATCCCGTTCTAGAGTAAACGAAAGAGGTTTTAAACATGTCTGAATATGCTGCGAAGCAACCGCATCGCAAGTATTGCCAGTTTTGCAAGGACAATGTCGAGTACATCGATTACAAAGACACCCAGATGCTGCGCAAATACATCACCGATCGCGGTAAGATCAAACCCCGTCGCGTAACCGGATGCTGCACCCAGCATCAAAGCGACATCGCAAACGCCGTAAAGCGCGCTCGCGAAATGGCATTGTTGCCGTACACCGTTCCTTCCATCGGTCGTGGCGATCGTCGTGGTCGCAACTAGGAGGCTGCAATGAAGGTCATTTTGTTGAAAGAATTAAAGGGTAAAGGCGGAGAAGGCGACATTGTCGAGGTTGCTGCCGGTTTTGCCAACAACTACCTTTTGCCCGAAGGTTTTGCCATCAAGGCAACCGAAGGCAACATCAAGCAATTGGAGCAGCGCAAGGCAAACATCGCCAAGCGTGAGGAAGTTCGTCTTGCCGACGCGCAGAAGACCAAGGACAGCCTCGAGGGCACCAAGGTTCGCGTTTTTGCACAGGTCGGAAGTGAAGGCCAGCTGTTCGGTTCGGTTACCACCCAAATGATTGCCGATGCCGTCAAGGCCGCTTTGGATATCGAGCTCGACAAGCGCAGGATCGAACTTTCCGGGGCAATCAAGGTTGCCGGCGAGCACAAGATCGCCGTTTCCATCTATCGTGACATCAAGGCTTTCCTGACCATCGAGGTCGGAGACGAGAAGTCCTTTGCCGCCGCCGACAAGAAGGCCGCTGACGAGGCCGCCGCCGTCGAGGAGCAGGCTTCGGAAGCCGTCCAAGAGGAAGTTGCCGCCGAATAAGGCCTCACAAGACCACCACAAAAAAATATTGTTATCCACACTCACAAATTGTGGATAAAGTGGAAAACCTCCGTTTCAAGAACAAAAGAAGCGGAGGTTTTCCTTTTTGGTTGTTGATAACTTTTTCCTTTATGAAATCGCCGATTTTCGTAAAAGAAATGAGCCTTTTTTGGGTAATTTCTTGCGGTAGTATAAGCGCATATAAAGGCGTAAAAGCACATAAAGGAAACGAGTATGGCAGAGACAAACCGCGATAGAAAACCGGCGCATGCCGCGGTAATCGACCAAAAAGACATCCCCAACGACATAGATGCCGAAAAATCGGTTTTGGCGGCATGTCTGCTCAGCGAAGATGCGGCATCGGAGTTGGTGACCCGGCTTACCGAGGATAATTTCTTTCGTCCGGCACACAAGATAATCTTTAAAGCTATCAGAAGTCTTGCCGAAAGAAGTATCGCCGTCGATCAGATTTCCGTCGCGGACAACCTCCAATCCACCGGACAACTCGAAGCCATAGGCGGACGCGTCTATCTGCTCGAGCTGGCCGACAACACGTTTTCTTTGACCGGATGGCCCCGCCATGCCGAGATCGTGCGCCGCTTGAGTGTGCAGCGCGATTTGCTTTATGCCGCAACCGAGATTCGCGCGATTGCCTATGACGCTCCAGATGATTTGGCCGAAACCGTCGGAGAAGCGGAAGCCGCGCTGTTCAAGGTTACTCAGTCACGTGTGCCAAGCTCGTTTGTCAAACTCGACAACCTGCTCAGTGAGGCGTACGAGGAGATGTCGGAAATCGGCAAGGCCCCCGGCAACATGATCGGTGTGCCCACCGGTTTTGCAGACGTGGATGATTTGTTCCACGGATGGCGCGGAGGCGAGCTGGTCATTTTGGCCGCCCGCCCCGGCGTGGGCAAGTCCTCTTTTGCACTCAACATTGCCGTCAATGCGGCAAAGAAGGGCACAACCGTTGCTTTCTTCAGTCTGGAGATGAGCAAAAACGAAGTCGCGCAGCGTCTTTTGTCCATGGAAGCCCGTGTTTCGTTGGCAAAGATCCGTTCCGGTCATCTGAGTCCGGAAGATTGGAACTCCATTGTCGATGCCACCAACACGCTTTCGGGACTGAGTCTGTATGTCGACGATACGCCGGGACTGAGCATCTTGGAAGCACGAGCCAAGGCACGCAGAGAGATGAGAAAAGTCGTCCAGGAAGGCGGTAAGGGCCTGATTGTTTTGGACTACCTTCAACTCATGAAGCCCTCCGTCGAGCGCAAGGACGGCAATCGCGCCACCGAGGTCGGAGAGATTTCGAGAGGACTCAAGATTTTGGCCAAAGAGCTCGATATGCCCATCTTGGCGCTTTCTCAGTTAAGCCGTAACATCGACCAGCGCGGAACCAAGAACTCTCCTCTTCCGCGCCCGATGCTTTCGGACTTGAGAGAGTCGGGTGCCATCGAGCAGGATGCCGACATCGTCATGTTCATCAACCGTATCGTCAACGAAAAAGACATTCCCGAGGGCTCTGATGAAACCGTCAGCAACGCGACCTTAATCGTCGCAAAGCACAGAAACGGTGCCTGTCGAGACATTCCGCTGACATTCAGTCCCGACTCCACCAGCTTCTACAGCAAGGCAACACCTGCCATGGAGGCTGCCGTCGGGTACGGCAACTAGGAGGAGTTCATGGCGAAGCTCACCTTCATCCACGCGGCGGACTTGCATCTGGGAGCACCCTTCAAGGGGTTGTCGGATTTCGATGCGAGTCGCGCCCGTGCGCTTTCGGTTGCAACCGGTCAGGCTTACGCGACCCTGATCAAAACGGCCCTTGATAAAAAGGTGGATTTCGTGGTGTTGGCCGGAGACACCTTCGATCAAAAGAAACCCACCCATCAAGAGCACATTCAGTTTTTAAGCGGCCTTAAAAACTTAAACGCGGCGGGTATTCCGGTATATATCTGTACCGGAAACCACGATCCGTTCATCACCTGGCAAAACGAGTTGCGCGAACTTCCGCCGAACGTTTCTTTCTTCAGTGCGGAAGGCCCTTCTTATTTCTTGTTCGAAAAAGAAGGCACGCCTCTTTGCGTATTGGGCGGAACGGGGTTTAAAACATCCAAATGGGGTGACAGAAAACCTTTGGTCGGACTGTCCCGTCGCGACATGCTGCAATCGAGCCCGCATGCGGCCGATGCGGAATTTGCGATCGGTGTTCTTCACACCGATTTGGGCAAGGCGTATGCTCCGTGCACCGTCAACGAATTGACTGAGTGCGGGTTGGATTTTTGGGCGTTGGGCCATATCCACAAACGATATGCCGACTCAAGCGGTGCTTACGCGTTTGCCGGCTGCATGCAAGGACACGACATCAACGAAGCCGGTACCCACGGGTTCAATGTCGTGACGCTTGAGACTTCTCTTCCCAACAAGATAGAGTTTGTGCCTTCGGCCACCATCGAATGGGCGCAAATCTTCGTCGATGCGGGGGATTGCTCAAGTTTGAAAGAGCTTTACGACAAAGCTCTCGATGCGGTTTTGCAAAGAAAAGAAGAAACCGAAGTTCTCACGAACGCGGATTTGTACGTGCGCGTCACTTTGACGGGACAGACTTCTTTGTTTTCCAAACTGCGTCACGAAGATGTTGTCGCTGAAC
>JAGCZM010000032.1 GCA_017960005.1 Eggerthellaceae bacterium | reverse complement strand
TGGCAAAGAAGTACGGCATTCCCGGTGTGATTACGGGATTTGAGCCGGTGGATATCCTGCAGGGCATCGCGATGCTGATGCGTCAGCTTCATGAAGGTCGTGCCGAGATCGAAATCGCATATTCGCGCGGGGTCATGCAAGAAGGAAACCCGGCTGCGCAGGCAATCATCGACGAGGTGTTCGAGCCATGCGATGCTTCCTGGCGCGGATTGGGTGTCATACCCGGATCCGGATGCAAAATCAAAAAAGCTTTCGCGCAATACGACGCCGTTTTGCGCTTTAATCCTCAACCGGAAGCGACCGTGGAGCACAAAGGGTGTCGCTGCGGTGATGTTTTGCGCGGCATCATGGCTCCGAGCGAGTGCCCTTTGTTCGCAAAAATCTGTTCTCCGGAAAACCCCATCGGTCCGTGTATGGTTTCGAGTGAAGGATCCTGTGCCGCTTACTGGCGCTATTACCGCTCTTAATTGTGAATTGCGTATTTATATGCGCTCACCGGATTATGTCGCTAAGGTATCAACTGTCATCCTTATCGGTGATTTGTCGTATAGTATTGCCCGACTTGTATGTTTTTGATACATGAAGGGGGATATCGGACATATGCAATCTCAACTCAAAGAAAAGCTCAATCCCAAAATCAAGAAGGTTTGGGCAATAGCTTCGGCCCTGTGGGTTTTCTTCATGGGCGCGATATTCGTCGTTCCGTTTTTGTTTTTGTATTTGGAAGAAAACAGCCAATGGTCGTTTATTTTGCTGTTGGTGTTTGCCGCCTTGGCGGTGTTGAGTCTGATTGTCGCGGCGTTCGTGTTGCCCTCCATCCGCTATATCCGCTGGAGCTATCAGGTCGGCAATGATTTTATAGAGATCAAGCGCGGCATATGGTGGCGCAAGCACTACATGATTCCCTTTATCCGCGTTCAAAACACCGATACCAAACAAGGTCCGCTGCTTCGCGCGTTCGGATTGTCCGACGTGACCATTTCCACGGCGGCAGGTGAGCATACCATTCCCGGTCTGTTGAATTCCGAGGCCGAAGAGTTGCGCGACCGCGCCGCCGAACTTGCGCGTATCGCCCGTGAGGATGTCTGATCATGGATCTTTCGGAAAACAGATACAACGTTCATAAGTCTTTTATTTTGCTCGGCAGCATCCGCACCGGTTTGACCTTGTCTGTCGTGTTGGCGGCATCCGTTTTGCCGGGTGTTTTGCAATCCGTATTCCGAGCAATCGGAGGCGAATCGTCTTTTACGCCCAACACATGGATCGTCGCTTTGGCGATTGTCGGAGGCATACTCGCAATCCTGTTGATTTCTTGGCTTGCCACGCTTGTTTATAATGCCATCGCCTATAAGCATCTCTACTACGTTTTTGAGAAGGACGAGTTCAGCGTCCATCGCGGTATTTTGCAAAAAAGACACGTTCACGTTCCTTACGGACGCGTGCAGTCGGTCAACCAGACCGCTTCGCTGCTCCAGCGAGCGGCAGGCGTTTGCACCGTCAACATCGATACGGCCGGCGGCGCTTCCAACAAAGCCATCATGATTCCTTACGTGACCAAGGAAGATGCCGATTTGCTTCGTATGGAGCTTTTTGCCCGCAAACACGCGGTTGCCCTTATCTCCGAGGGCAAACAAGAAGAGGCGGATGCGCTCCTTGCCGCCATGGCTCAAAAAAGAGCAACGGGTCAGGAATTTTCCGTGTCGGGTGCGCTGTTGGGCGTATCCGATGCGCTCGGCAACACCGTTGCCGGCATGACCGACCAAACCAAACCAATCGACAATGCGCTTGATAAGCTCAATATTTGGAACGAAACCACCGGCGTGTTCGGGGGATCGACCGTCGAGATGGAAGCGGCATCATATGAACATGGCCTGAACAACAAACAAATCTTTTTCTCCGCCATCTCCAACAGCAGGTCTTTGTTTGCGGCATCGGCAATCGTCATCGCGTCGGTGTTGGTTGTCATCGCCACCGTGTTTGAAGCGGTTCCTTCATCGATATGGGAAGACGAGGGGTTCACGCGTTTTCTGGCGATATTCGGCGGATCGTTTGCTTCTTTTATTCTCGCCGGCTTTTTGGCGACGGTTCTGATCGTTTGGATCATCGATTTGCTGGTCACCACCTTATCCTACGGCGGGTTTAAAGCAAGAAGGCGCGGAAGCAGGATAGAGGTCGAGCGCGGATTGCTTTCTCACCAGATAGACGGACTCGATATCGATCGCGTTCAGTCGGTCATCATTTCCCAAAGCCTCGTCAAACGCATCCTCGGTTATTGCGAAATCGGTCTGGGTAAGATCGAAGCGGTCAACCAAAGCGAGACCGGCACCAACAACACCAACGTACCCGGTAAAGGAGGCGTGTTGGTGGTGCACCCCTTCGTCAAACTTGCCGATGTGGCCTCCGTATTGGAGGGATTGGTTCCCGAGTTTGCCGATACGCCCGAGGCTTCGATTGAACTGCCCAAGTGTGCAATACGCCGTGCCATCGTGCGTCGCGGTTTCATCCGTAATCCGTTTTTCTGGGGCGGTGTTTTTGCGGCGATACCGCATGTCATTTTGGTCTCCGGGTTTACGGGCGGCTCTTATATGGCCTTAATCGATAATCTCGCTTTTGTGTGGTACGCCATTTGCGCGTTCGGTATCGGCATCGTGATCGCGGATGCGATTCTGTGGGCCAAGGGCAGCGCATTTGGTTACAACAAATCCTTCATGTGCATCAAAACTGCCGGCATCACCGTCAAATCGGTATGCATGCCGCGCTCTAAGATGCAGTTTGCGATTTTGGCCAGCAACCCGTTCCAGCGTCATGCCAAGACCAAAACCATCGCGTTTAAGTCGGCAGCGGGCGTGGGCGGTACGATGATCAGTTTGTACGATGTCGAAGAAAACGATGCCGCATCGTGGTTTGAATACGCGATGCCGGGCAAAGCCGCTTCGGCATAACAGAGGTATTCGTTCATGGAGAAGCTCAAAAGAGGAAGGCTGTATCGCTCCCTTGACAGGGTGTTCGGCGGTGTATGCAGCGGTTTGGCGGAGTACTTCAAAGTCGATACGGTTTTGGTGCGTATCGTTATCGTGGTGCTTGCCATCGTTGCCATGATCCCGGTTACCATCCTTTACGGCGTTCTATGGCTGGTATTGCCCGCCAGAAAAGAAGGAGACGATCTTATCGAGGTCAATCCGAGCGAGGCGTATTCGGATGTGCACGGTCAAACCGCGCAGTTCAAGCTCTCCGCAAAGGATTTGGCCGAGGATGGGGAGAGCGCCGATGAATCCTCTTCGGATGAATCGGGTAAAAAAGGGTTCAACACAGGCGCCATCGTTGCTTTCGTGATAGGGCTTGTGTTGCTCATCGCATCCATCGTCTTCATCGCACCGCGTGTGTTTGCTCATGCGAGCTGGTTTGCGTTTTGGCCGGTGGCGTTGGTCGTGCTGGGATTGGCCCGCATGGTATTGCCCGGCAAAGCGGGCTATACGTTTCCGGTGTTTTTGCTTGGGATGGTTTTGTTCATCTGCGGCGCGGTATTGCTGCCCATGACGCTGGGATTAATCGATTACTCCACCATCGGAAACGCTTTTGTGCATCTGTGGCCGCTGCTGGTGATGACGGTGGCCTTTTTGCTGTTGAGCAAGGCCTTCCATCCAAACGTTTGCTATCTTTTGGCCGTGGCGTGCTTTCTGGCGTTTTTCGTACTGGGGTTCATCGTCTATGCCGTTCCCGGTCCGCTCGAGTCTTTGGATATCGTTTTGTTTGACAAGGGTATGTCTATCTCGCCGTTTCCTAAGGTAAAATAACGCAATAAGTGTCCGATGTCATGGGACAAATCGGATGCGACGGATTCTTTTAAAGGGAGTCAGGTTATGAGCAATATCATCGTTGTCGGTTGCGGAAGAGTCGGTTCCCAGCTGGCCAACATGCTCTCCGACAACGGAAACAACGTTTGCGTCATCGACAAAAACCCCGCCACCTTTGCCAATCTCGGCAGAAACTTCAACGGTTCCACCGTTGCCGGTGTGGGTTTTGATGAGGAGACCCTGCTCAAGGCCGGCATCAAGGATTGCGATGCGTTTGCCGCGGTGACCGAACTGGACAACGCCAACCTGATGTGCGCCGAGGTGGCATCCAAGCTCTATCACGTGCCCCACGTCATCGCGCGTCTGTATAACCCCGATCACGAACGCGCCTACATGCAGTTGGGCATCGACTATGTATGCGGTACCTCTTTGGTTGCCGAAGAGACTTTCTCCAAGGTCATGTCCGGACACGGCGCGCACATCGATACGTTCGGCGAGTTCGAGGTTCTGCGTTTTTCTTTGGATTTGAGCTCGTGCAAGAACAAGCGCACCATCCGTGTGGCCGATCTCGAGCGCGATCACGATATCCGCATCATAGCGTTTGAGAGATCGGACGGAAGCGCGTCATCCATTCCGACCCCCGACAGCATTCTTTACGAGGGGGATTCGGTGCTGGTATGTGTCCGTCACGAGCTCATCGGTGTGTTTTCGAGATACATGCACGACTAAGCAAGAGGGGAATGTCTTATGTATATCGTTATCTGCGGCGGCGGCAAAATCGGTTCCTATCTGGCACAGGTGCTGTCTGCCGGCGGGCATGAAATAGCCGTCATCGAGGAATCCGAAGAGGTTGCCGCGAAACTTTCCGCGGATATGTCCAACAAGGCTTTGGTCATCTGCGGCAACGGTTGCGACTCCAAATACCAAGAGGATGCCGGCGTGCGCAAGGCGGATATGTTCGTGGCGACCACGGGCCGTGACGATGACAACCTGGTTGCCTGCGAAATCGCCAAGCGTGTGTTCAACGTGCGCCGCTGTGTATCGAGGGTAAACAGCCCCAAGAATCTGCGTATATTCAGAGAGCTCAACATCGAGTGCGTGTCCTCCACCACCATCATCGCCGAACTCATCCAAGAAGAGGCTTTGATGGGTGTTGCTTCCGCCGAGCAGCTGCTTTCCAAAAGCGGTATCGTGATTGCCGAGCTCGATGTTCCGGAGATGCGTTATCACCCCAGCGATTTCGGGATCCTGACACGCTCGATTCCCATGCCGGAAAACTCCCTCATCATCGCCGTGGTATCGGATGGAACCACCACGCTGGCAAACGATCAGACATCGGTG
>JAGCZM010000031.1 GCA_017960005.1 Eggerthellaceae bacterium | reverse complement strand
TTTACGACCTACATTTACATTAAGCGCGCATTTGAGCAACGCTCGATTGCCAGACAAGAAGAAGCTGCCCGAGCAGAGCAATAAGCGCTCATCTTTTATGTATGATATACGCATGACACGCATCAAGACATCGCATGTTTTGTTTTGCACCATCGCCGATTTGGCGGTGATGTTTGCTTTTGCATGGGTATTGATGTCTCCGACAAAAGCATTTGCCGAAATACGTTCCGATGACATCGTCATGGGAAGGACCGTCACCGAATGGAACGGCGGTATGGATTCCCCGGATATCGATGCCGCCTTTGCCATGATGATCGATGAATCGGGTAGGGTATTGTTCGACAGAAACGGCTCTGCCAATACCTATATCGCATCCATCACCAAAGTGATGACCTTCATCATCGCCTATGAAAACGCCCCCCTTGATACCGAGGTCGTCTATACCTTGGAAGCGGCGCGATTGGGGGATGATTATTTCAAGAGCTATGTCGGCGATGTGATGGATTTGTACACAGCGCTCAAAGCTCTCATGATTGCTTCGGCAAACTCCGAGGCCATGGTAATCGCCGATACGGTCGGAGCCTTGATCGATCCGAGCGCTTCCAATCCACGGGCGGCATTCGTAGCGGCGATGAATGCCAAAGCAACGGCGATAGGTTGCGCCGATACCGTTTACACCAATCCGCACGGTCTGGACTTTTTGACCATCAACGATCGAAATGCCCACAGCTCGTGCGCAGACATTTTGCTTATTGCCCGCTATGCGATGCAGATACCACTGTTCAGGGAGATCGTATCCACTCCCGCCGAAACCATCCATTGGAAATCCTCGACGGGAGGCGACAGGGAATACAACTTAGTATCCACAAACCCGCTTTGGGGTGTTTATGACGGAATCGCCGGCATCAAAACCGGAAACACCGCTTTGGCCGGCCCCTGCCTGTTGACCAAATGCACCAGATATGGCAAAACCGTCTACACCGTCGTGCTTAAAGCCACCTCGCTGGACGGACGGGCTCAAGACACCATCAACATGCTCAATTGGTATTTCGACCACTACAGCGATGTAGACTTGCTCACCTCTCAAGAAACGGCAACCTACAAGATTCACGGTACCGAAACCCTGGTTTCTTTGTTCGGATACGTACCCCATAAAGACTACAAAGACGTCAACATCCCGTTGACCACCGGACAAAACAAATTGAGCGTTCGAGTACATGACTTCGACAAAGAGATAACCCAGCAGGTGTTTTTCGAAGAAGTGCGCGGTAAAGTCAACATCGGCGATGTTTTGGGACATGTCGTTTACTCGCAGGGCGATACCGTCGTTGCGGTATACGATCTGTATGCCCTCGAAGCCGTCAGCGCCCCCGAAGAGATGTCGTGGTGGGATTTGCTCATGTATATCATCGATTGCTGGCTTGACATGATTCATGACGTCATCTGGGGAGGAGAGCCTGTTGTCCTCAATGATTTTGCCGCCGATGACGCCACATATGATAAAAGTTTGATAGTTCCCGATAAGTAAAGCGCCCAAAAAGTATAATATGCTAATGTGTGATGCCTATAAGGTGTTATAAGCATCTGTTCTTAGCGGGGAGGAAGAGAAATGACTAACAAATGTCCGGTATGCGGCTCTTCCAATAATGACGGAGCGCTCTCTTGCACAACATGCGGATTTAACTTTGTCCAAAAGACAAAAGAGTTCGACCCCATAGAGATCAACAACACCCAGGTCCAAACCAAGAAGCCTTCCGTCAAACAAGCAAGCCTGCTCGTGGTCCAAGGCCCCAGAAACGGCGCATTGTTTACTTTGGACGGATCTCCCAAGACCGTCGGCAGAAGCCCCGCCTGCGATATCTTCTTAAACGATATGACCGTATCCCGTCGCCATGCCGTATTGGCGCCCATCAGGGGCGGATATTCGATTACGGACCAAAAATCGTATAACGGTACGTGGGTCAACAACAAAAACATCGAATCCATTGCCCTAAAAGACGGCGACATGGTCCAAATGGGAGCGTTCGTACTCCAGTTCAAGTGCAATTAACGAGGAATATCTTTCATGAAATTACTTTTATCGGGTAATGAAGCGGCCGCCCGCGGAGCGTGGGAGGCCGGTGCGACGTTTGGTTCCGCTTATCCGGGAACCCCTTCCACCGAATGCATGGAGGCTTTTGCCGAATACGATGACGTTTATGCCGAATGGGCCATAAACGAAAAAGTCGCCTACGAATCCGCCATCGGTGCATCGGTTGCCGGCGCCCGTGTTTTGACGACGATGAAGCATGTCGGCGTCAATGTCGCAGCCGATCCCATGTTCACATCTGCCTATACCGGCGTAAACGGGGGATTCGTCATATTTGCGGCAGACGATCCGGGGATGCACTCTTCCCAGAATTGCCAGGATTCGAGGTTTTATGCGCTCGCATCTCATATTCCGTGTTTGGAACCGAGCGATTCAAACGAAGCCTACGCATATACCAAGACGGCCTATGCTTTGTCGGAGCGCTTCGATGTTCCGTTAATGGTTCGCTCGAGTGTCAGGGTTTCTCATACCAAATGTCCCGTGGAAGTGGGGGATAAGGTCGATTACGTTGCCAAGACCTATCAGAAAGATTCCATGAAATGGGTGATGATGCCGGCAGGCGCGAAGTTTAGGCGTGCAAGGCAGATCGAACGTATCACATTGCTTGAGTCTTTTGCCGAAGAAACCGAACTCAACTTACTTGAATCGTTCGGCAAAAGCGATGCAAACGATATCAGGGAATACGGGTTTGTTTGCTCGGGTCCGGTATATCAATACATTAAAGATGCCATCGAGGAGGCCGATTTAAGCGCCAATGTCTTAAAGTTGGGGATGGTATATCCGCTTTGCAAGAATAAATTGCAAAAGATACGAAAGCAATCGGCAAAACTGTTTGTCATCGATGAGGGTTCGGAATACCTTTCTCAAATGATATCCTCCCTCGGGATTGCAATCGATGACACCCCGAAAGACATCAAAGCAATCGGCGAGCTTTCGAAAAGAGACATCAAATACGCCCTCGATTTACCTTTGGACGAGGGGATACAAACCCCCAAAGACATCATAGCCAGACCGCCTGCGCTTTGTGCCGGTTGCCCGCATCGTTTGGTATACAAAGAACTTTCCAGGCTGCATGCCATCGTCACCGGCGATATCGGGTGCTATACCTTGGGATCGTTGCCGCCGCTTTCATGCATGGATACGTGCATCTGCATGGGAGCTTCTGTTTCGATGATGCACGGATTTAACGCATCAGGAATCAAATACGACAGACCGATCGTTTCGGTGATAGGGGATTCGACCTTTGCCCATTCCGGTGTTTCTTCCCTGATTTCCATGGTATACAACGGCGGAAGCGGCACGGTTTGCGTGCTTGACAACAGAACCACCGCCATGACCGGGCATCAGGGAAATCCCTTCAACGGCAAAACACTCCAGAACAAAACAAGCAGAGAACTCGATATCGAAGGACTGTGCAAAGCTATAGGCGTCAAGCATGTTTTGACGGTGGATCCCTATGACATGAATGCCGTACGAAATGCCCTCAAAGAAGAGACGTCCTTTGAGGGTGTGTCGGTCATCGTGTTCAAGCGCCCCTGCGTTTTGCTCGAAAAGATCAAAAGCAAACCTTACTTCGTGGGAGATTGCAAAGGATGCGGCATATGCCTGACGCTGGGATGTCCCGCCATCTCCAAAACAGAACAAGGTTTGGCAAGCATTTCCGCCGATCAGTGTATCGGGTGCGGACAATGCTGCCAATATTGCTCGTTTAAAGCCATCAATCGTCTGTAAGAGGCTGTTTATATGAATAACCAAGCAACAACCGTTTTATTATGCGGAGTGGGCGGACAAGGCACCATATTGGCCGCCGACATTTTGGCCGGCGTATGCATGGCACAAGGCCTGGATGTCAAGGTATCCGAAATACACGGCATGGCTCAGCGTGGGGGAGCGGTTACTACCGTGGTGCGCTTCGGGCAAAACGTAAACTCCATGGCATGCTCGATAGCTGAAGCGGATTTCGTGTATGCGCTTGAGACAACCGAAGCTTTGCGCAACATATCTTTCTTAAAACCCGGCGGGGTATTGCTCGTATCGGATGAAACGATCAAAACGCTTCCCGCCGCAATCGGAAAAGATGTCATGCCCAAAAACCCAATAGAGCGTCTCAACGAATCGGGGGCAATCATCATCCCCGCCAAACAAATCGCCGTCGATGCTGGTACCGAAAAAGCCTCCAACATCGCATTACTCGGGGCCCTGTCGGTAAATTTGCGATTTGATGAGAATGTTTGGATTGAGGTTTTGAACAAACGTATCCCGCAGAAGTATCTCGATATCAACCTCAAAGCATTCAATGCCGGAAGAGAAGCGTTCAGACAGATTAATTAGAGTTACTCTAAGTAAATATCATGAACGATAATTCCCATATCACCAGACTCGCACCGTCTCCGACGGGACGCATGCATGCCGGAAACATCTACGCATCCTTGTTATCTTGGCTGATGGGGAAGAAATACGGCGGGAAAGTATGCCTGCGTATCGAAGACATCGATACCGAGCGCTCCCGACCCGAATACATCACTCAAATACTTTCCGATTACGAAAAACTCGGCATAACCTGGGACGGGGAAGTCCTTTATCAAAGCAAAAGATCCGATATATACGAGGAAGCGATTCAAAAGCTCGCCGATCAAAACCTCGTATATCCCTGTTTTTGCACGAGAGCGGATTTGCATGCCGCATCTGCGCCTCACATCGGGGAGAAAACAGTATATCCGGGAACGTGTAAGACTCTCTCGAAACAAGAAATCGATCTTCGTCTTAAAACCCAATCCGCATCCTGTCGTCTCAAAACAGAAAATATTGAGATCTCGTTCGAAGATATGTTTTACGGAGCTTATTCGCAAAACCTCAAAACCGATTGCGGAGATTTCGTCATAAAGAGATCCGATGGCTTATATGCCTATCAACTGGCAGTTGTCATCGATGATGCCTGTCAAGGTGTCGATTGCGTGGTCAGAGGGGTGGATTTGATAACATCGACACCGCAGCAGATGCATCTGCAATCCATATTGGGATACAAAAGCCCTTACTATTGCCATAT
>JAGCZM010000030.1 GCA_017960005.1 Eggerthellaceae bacterium | reverse complement strand
TGATCTTAACCGGCGGAGAGCCGCTTATGTGCGAGTATGTCTGGGACATCATCGCCTATGCCAAACAAAAAGGTCTTCATCCGGTCATGGGCACCAATGTTACGATGATCGATGAAGGCGTCGCCAAAAAACTTGCCGATGCGGGCATACCGCGCATATCGGTGTCTTTGGATTTCCCGAACGCGAAAGACCATGACACGTTCAGGGGAGAAAGCGGTGCGTTTGATGCCGCCATGGCCGGCATACGTGAGGCCAGGCGTGCCGGTGTGGAGGTGCAAATCAACTCCACCATCACCAAACTCAATGCCGACCGGGTCCAGGAGATGCACGATTTGGCGGTATCGCTCGATACGCAGGCGTTTCATCCGTTTTTGCTCGTGCCCACGGGACGCGGCAAGGAGTTGGCCGACGTGGAGTTGTCCCCCGAGGAATACGAAGAGGTATTGCTTTGGGCATACCGTTGCCAAAAGACCTCTCCTTTGCATTTCAAGCCGACGGATGCTCCGCAGTACTATCGCATCATCCGTCAGCAATGCGCCCTTGAAGGCAGAACCGTCGATGTCCAAACCTACGGCATGGAGGCCATGACCAGAGGGTGTTTGGGAGGTATCAGTTTTGTGTTCATCAGTCACATCGGCGATGTGCAGCCATGCGGATATTTCGACATGAAGGCAGGAAACGTTCTCGAGATGCCTTTCTCTCGAATCTGGACCGAATCCAAGCTGTTCGAGGATCTGAGACATTTCGAGAGACTCAAAGGCAAATGCGGCATCTGCGAGTTCAAGCAGGTATGCGGCGGATGCCGTGCACGCGCGCTTGCCACTACCGGCGATTATCTGGCTGAAGAGCCTTACTGTGCCTATATTCCGGGGAGTTTCAAGAAGTGAACGAATCTTTGAGACAAAGCATTTTGGATATGATTCAGGCGGATTTCCCGCTTGAGAGCCATCCTTACCGTGTCATCGCGGATGCTTTGGGCTCAAGCGAAGAGGAATGCTTCGATGCGGTACGACAACTCATCGAGGACAAGGCGATACGTCGAATCGGCGCGTCTTTTTCTTCGAAGCATTTGGGATACGTATCGACCCTTTGTGCCTTTGCCGTAGAAAACAATCGTCTCGATGAGGTGGCATCGATCGTAAACGCGTGTCCCAATGTTACCCATAACTACGGCAGAGACAACAAATACAATCTGTGGTTTACGCTTATCGCGCGCAACAAGGAGGAGCTGCAAAGTATCCTGTGTTCTTTGTCAAATCAAGCACAAATAAAAGATGTGCTTGATTTGCCCGCGACGAAGATGTTCAAGATAAACGTCGATTTTTCGAATGTAAGCAACAAAGCAAACCGGGTTGTCTTTTCAAAAGAATATCCGTTTGACGCAAACGACGCATTCGATGTGGCGCTTGTCGGGTGGGCGCAGGGCAATATCGCGCTTTGCGGCCTTGAGCCTTACGCGGAGGGTGCTCGATTCATCTCGAAGCAAATCGGTACCGATATCGATGAGGCGCGCCTTATACGGCGTTTGAATGAGCTCAAAGCAAACGGCACTGTCAGACGATTCGGAGCGATGGTTGCCCACATCAACATCGGCTATGCGTTTAACGCCATGACCGTATGGGCCACGCAAGACGAGAGCTTGGGCAAGGCGTTTGCCGATGCGGGATTCGTCAGCCATTGCTACATGCGTCCGAGCACAAGTTCTTGGCCCTATACCCTTTATGCCATGGTGCATGCCACCACGCAAGAAGAGCTGGAGGCACGCATAAACATACTCAAAGACAAAGCGATGAACACAGCGGGAGAGATTCCGCCGTTTGATGTGCTGACGACGACAAAAGAGTATAAAAAGATCTCCATGAAATACTTTTGATGAGGGGAGATATCCGAGATGAAGCGGGATACATCAAAGACTTTGTTTTCTTTGGCCAATACTTTGATACCGGGCGGTGTCAACTCGCCGGTCAGGGCGTTTAAAAACGTGGGTGAGACCCCCGTTTATTACGAGCGTGCCAAGGGCAGCAGAGTTTGGGATGTCGACGGCAACGAGTATATCGACTTCATCTGTTCATGGGGTCCCATGATTTTGGGACACACCAACGACCGTGTCGTCGAAGCGATACAAAAGCAACTGAATCGCGGTCTTTCTTACGGAGCATCCTGCGAAGAAGAAATCGAGTTGGCAAAGCGCATTTGCGCCATGGTACCGAGTGCCGAGCGTGTACGCATGGTATCCTCGGGTACCGAGGCAACGATGTCTGCCATAAGGTTGGCCAGAGGATATACCTCCCGCGACAGGATACTTAAGTTCGAGGGAAACTACCACGGTCACAGCGATTCGTTGCTGGTATCCGCGGGAAGCGGTGTGGCGACGTTTGCGGTGCCGGGTACACCCGGTGTCACCGCGCATACCGCATCCGACACCATCGTGGTGCCCTACAACGATTCAAATGCCGTCAGAGCGGCGTTTGAAGCGAACAAAGAAGAGATAGCCTGCATTATCGTGGAGCCCGTGGCGGGCAACATGGGCGTTGTCGCTCCCAAACCCGGCTTTCTGCAAGATTTGAGAAAGCTTTGCGACGAGTATGGCGCGTTGCTCATATTCGATGAGGTAATCACGGGCTTCAGGTTGTCGGCATCCGGTGCCCAGGGATATTTCGGGATTACGCCGGATATATCGACGTTCGGCAAAATCATCGGCGGAGGATTGCCGGTGG
>JAGCZM010000029.1 GCA_017960005.1 Eggerthellaceae bacterium | reverse complement strand
CGGCAGAACCATTGCGCATGCCCGGGTTTTGGCAGACGAATGCGGCGGAGACGCAATCGGATTCGAGCAAAGATATGAAGCCATCGCAAAAAGCGACGCGGTCATCGTCGCGGTATCGGCTCCCGACTGCGTCATACGGGCAAACGAGCTCAAGCCTTTTTTGACCGCCCGTGAAAGTAAGATAATCATCGTCGATATGGGTCTGCCCCGCAATGTCGAGCAGGCCTGCAACGATATCGAGGGTATCGAGGTTTGCGATTTGGACGAGCTTGCCATGAAAGCCCAAACCAATATGTACGAGCGCCGCCGTTGCATCGCCGCGGCTCAAATCATCATCGATGCCGAAACCCGTGCCTATCTGGAATGGCTGCAGGCATTGATGGTGCAACCCACCATCAAAGAGATGTATGCCAAATGCAACGAGATGGTCGACACGGAGCTTTTACGTGCCCAAAAAGAACTCGCCAAAGCAAAAGGAAAAGCCTTATCTAAAGAGGAACAAGCCGTGCTGGATGCCCTCAAAGGTTCTTTGGTCTCGAAACTTCTGCACGGTCCCACCGCGCGTCTTCGCGCGGAAGCTCAATCGGGCGATTCGAGCTATCTGACCACATCCGCCAGGTATCTGTTCGGATTGGATACCCATCCTCAGGACGTGCAGGCGTATCACGGCGGTATGAAGGAGAATAAATAAAACGATGAAGAAGGTCGTTATCGCAACGAGAGGCTCCAAGCTTGCTTTGTGGCAAGCCGATGCCGTATGCGATGCCATAAGAAACGTTTCCTCCGAATACGAACCCGAGCTTTTGGTCATAACCACCAAGGGCGACAAGGATTTGGATACCAAACTTTCCGCACTGGGAGACAAAGGGATATTCGTCGAGGAGTTGGAAGAGGCGCTTCTTGAAGGCAGAGCCGATATCTGCGTTCATTCCGTCAAAGACATGCCGGGCATGCTCAAAGAGGGATGCTTTATGGCGGCAACTTTGAAGCGCGCCGATGTACATGACGTGCTTTTGGTGCAGGGGGATGCCGATCCTTTAAGCATCCTTAATTCCGAATCTTTGATCGGTACGGGGTCTTTGCGTCGTGCCGCGCAGCTTAAGGCAGCGTATCCCGAGGTCAATCCCGCATCGATTCGCGGCAACGTCGATACCCGCATCCGCAAACTCGACGAGGCAACATACGATGCCGTCGTGCTGGCGAAGGCGGGTCTTTGCCGCCTGGGGTTCGACGACAGAATCGCGTTTGAGTTTCCGTTCGAAGAGATGATACCGGCGGCGGGACAAGGTGCCATCGGTCTGGAAATCCGTCAAGACGACAATGAAACCAAAGCATTGTGCGAAGCAATCTGCGACAAAGAAACCTATCGTTGCGTTTCCGCGGAGCGTATGGTTATGGCCGCCTTGGGCGGAAGCTGCAAAGCGCCTTTTGGGGTGTATGCCCGCATAGAGAAAGAGATGAGCGTTTTGGATGCGTTTACGGCACTGCCCGATGCCTCCGAGATGGTAAAAATTTCTCTGTGTTTGGATAAAGACGCAAGCGCGCAAGAGCTTGCCGATGAGGCAATGAGGTTACTCGAAGAAGAGGGAGCCATAGAAATACTGCGTCGCGCCGAAGCGATGGAGCAGGCAGGTGAGGTCGATGGGAAATAGCGTCAAACCCACCTGCGTCTATCTCATCGGTGCCGGTCCGGGAGATCCCGGATTGATCTCGGTGAGAGCGCTCGACATCCTGAAATCCGCCGACGCGGTCATCTACGATTATTTGGTCGATCCGCGTCTTTTGGACGTCGTTCCCGAAACCGCCGTCATGCGTTTTGTGGGCAAAAAGGGATATGAGCGTCATATCACCCAGGAAGAGATAAACGATTGTCTGATTAAGGTCGCCCGCGAAGTGGGCGGCTGCATCGTCCGTCTCAAAGGCGGAGATCCCTTCGTGTTCGGACGGGGAGGAGAAGAAGCCATCGCCTTGGCGAAGGCGGGCATTGCCTTTAAGGTGGTACCGGGTATAACCTCAGGCATCGCCGCTGCGGCCTATGCCGATATCCCCGTTACCCATCGCGGTATCTCGACCTCGGTAACGCTTGTCACCGGAAACGAAGATCCCGCCAAAGAGCAAAGCAGCATCGATTGGAAGGCTTTGTGTTTGCTGGTCAATCAAGGCTCCACGGTGTGCTTTTACATGGGCATCAAGAATTTGGGGTTCATATCCGAGCAATTGCTTAAGGCCGGTGCCAAAAACAATATCCCCGTTGCCATCGTGCAGCAGGGAACCACGCTTTTGCAGCGTCACATCATCACCTCGATCGAGAACATGGCATCCGATGCCCAGGCATCTCGCATGGAAGCTCCCGCCATCGTGGTTGTGGGAAATGTCGCTTCCTTGGAAGATGAGCTCAAGTATCGAACCCGCCTTCCTCTCGAAACCAAACGCATCATGGTGACCCGCTCAAGCGAGCAGGCCAATGTTTTTTCGGAAAAGCTCAGAGCGCTGGGCGCCGACGTCATCGAAGTTCCGGTGGTAAAGCAGGTATTGCCCGATGATCTCTGCGCGCTCGATGACGCGATCGAGCGACTTGATTCGTATCAATGGCTGGCGTTCACCAGTGCAAACGGAGTCAAATTCTTCTTTGAGCGCCTGTCTTTCAAAAACAAAGACGCACGGGCTTTGGCCGGTATCAAGATAGCGGCCATGGGCTCGGGTACCGCCTCCGCGCTGCGCGAGCGCCACATCATCGCCGATGTCGTACCCGGCGTTTATCGCGCCGAAGAAATGGCATCCGCCATGCTTGAGGCCGGATGTGCTCCCAAACAGTGCGTCTTGCTTGCCCGAGCCCAGGTGGCACGCGATGCGCTGCCCCAAATATTGGGGGAAGCGGGCGTTGAAGTGGATGTGGTGAGCGCCTATAAAACCGTATTGCCCGACGAAAACAATCTCGCTTTACTGCGCGAACTTGTATGCTCGGGTGCGGTGGACGGCATCACGGTCACCTCGTCGTCGATAGCAAAACATCTGTATGAGGCACTCGGCGGCGATATCGATCTCATCAACAAGATCGATGTGTTTTCCATAGGACCGATAACAAGCAAAACATTAAACGATTTGGGCATTAACGTCAGGGCCCAAGCAAGCGTTTACGACATACCGGGTCTGACGGAGTGCATCCGCCAAACCTATGAACGGAAGGAGTAGCCTTGATAGGCATTTCCAAACTGTATTGCGGCGCGGTCGAAGCGGCCGACGTTTTGCGCTATAACCGCGAATCCAAAAAACTGCCGAGTCATCTTCTGCAGTTTTCGAGAGACAAAAAACCGGTGGTGGTGTGGAACTGCACCCAAACCTGCAACTTAAAGTGCCGCCATTGCTATGCCAACTCCGAACTCAAGAAATACGACGGAGAACTTAGCACCGAAGAAGCCAAGATTATGATCGACGATCTGGCCGCGTTCGGAGCGCCGGTGTTGCTGTTTTCCGGGGGAGAGCCGTGCATGAGAAGCGATTTGGTCGAGCTGATGGGTTATGCCAAATCAAAGGGCATGCGTGTGGTCATCTCCACCAACGGAACGCTCATCACGCCTGCCGCCGCGGCAAAATACGCCGAAGTGGGACTGTCTTATGTCGGTGT
>JAGCZM010000028.1 GCA_017960005.1 Eggerthellaceae bacterium | reverse complement strand
TCGGCCGATTTACGAGTATTCGAATCAAACAATCCCATGTAGATGACCCCTTATTCGGCTCAAATCAGGACATGATATTGTAGCATAAGCGCCCGCTCTACCGAGCAGGCGCCTGAGCAACGACTTTTGAGAAAACGCCAATCAGTTAAAGAAAATGGCAATCTCTCTGGCCGCCGACTCAGGAGAATCGGACCCATGGATGACGTTTTCATCCATAACCAGTCCGAAATCACCGCGAATGGTTCCGGGTGCCGCAACCGCGGGGTTTGTCGCTCCCATCAAAGAGCGGCATTTCGCAACGGCGCCCTCCCCCGAGATGACCATTTTGACCACGGGGCCGGAAGTGATGTATTTGATGAGGCCCTCGTAAAAAGGTTTGCCCTCATGCTCGGCGTAATTGGCTTTGGCCTGCTCGAGGCTGACCATACCAAGCTCCATGCACTCCACCTTCAAACCCGCACGCTCGAAACGGTTGACGATCTCGCCGATATGGCCGTTGCGAACTCCGTCGGGCTTAATCATGGAGTATGTTTTCTCGATTGCCATACTTTCTTGGTTCCTTTCGAAAAGCTTTATCTCAAACTGTCTTTAGTTTTGGCTGTATACGTACAGCTCGACGCTGATGACCTTCCAACCGATGCCGTCACGATTCAGGATGACGCGATAGGTCAATGAGCCTTGCTGCGCGTTGGTTGCGGTGACATAGGCCTCGGTCGAACCCATGGTCTTGTTGATACCGTCGATTTGGACATTTTCATCCTGGATCATCAACGTCTTGTACTTGGCGATTTCGACGCTGCTGACGCCCTTGTTTCCGCTCATCCAGATCTCTTCGTCGCTGTCGTTATTGTCGACATTGGCAAACAGTTTGGTGATGACGGTTTCTTGGGAAGGATATCCGTAGCCTTGCGAATAAAGCACCACAGCCGTACCGACCAATGCCAAAAGCAAAGCCAAAATGATGATGATAATCTTAAGACCGGTGTATTTCTTCTTACGCTCTTCTTTGGCAACGCCGCGAGACCAATTCTCGATGTTGTTGTCCTGAGCGCCGTAGTAATTCTGATCGAACTGAGGAGCGACGGCCTGAGCCGGTGCGGTTTGCATGGGCTGAGCTGCCTGCGGCTGAGCCGGGAAGCTAGCCGATGCGTAAGGAGAAGCAAACTGTCCGGTATAGGATTGCTGAACCGCCATGGGAGCGGGAGCCGCTGCCATAACCTGTGTCACATCGTGCATCTGGGCGGTGGCGCCTTTGCAACGCATGTAATCGGCCTGAGCCGGAGCGGACAAAATCAAACCGGCATTGATGGCGTTTTCGAAAGCAACGACGGCCTCGGCATTGCGACCGAGGGCGGCATAAGCCTGGCCCAGTGCGCTTTGCAAAGCGGCAACGACATTGCCCGAAGCTCCCAGCTGCAGTGCGCTTTCGTAGGATTGAGCGGCATCACCGGGACGATTGAGTTCCATGAAGCAATTACCCAAACTCAAAAGCGCTTTGGAAGGCTCGGGGTTGCTCTGGTCGAGAGCGGCTTCACGGAAAGCGACGCCTGCTTCGGAAACTTTACCGAGCTTCATCAAGGCATTGCCCTTGCCCATTTGGGCCTTATGGGGAGTCGGGTAATTGCCGGAAGCGATTGCCGCGTCGAAATGTCTGATTGCGCTGTTGTAGTCGCAAATCGCGGCATATGCCATACCCTGGTTGTAGTTAACGGAACCCGATGCTTCGTATGCGGTGTCCGCCAAAGCGCGATCGTATGCCGCAATGGCTTCTTTGGCACTCTTCATCTTGATCAAGCAGTTGCCGATCTGATGGTTGATCAAACCGACTTCACCGGGCATAAAAGGCGCGGAAGCATCGTTGAGACATTGGGTAAACAAACTGTAAGCCAGCTGGAAGTTACCCGAGCGGTACTGGACTTGTGCGTTGTTGAAAAGTTCTGTGTTCATGACGATTCCCTAACTGTTCTCACGTGTTTTCAGGCTATTCATTGACGTTTTCGATGGAAACATGCTCGATGACATCACCGACGCGAAGCGCCTTGATGACATCCAGCCCCTCGATGGTCAAACCGAACACCGTATAGTTCGGATCGAGGAAGTGTTGAGGTCCCAAGCAGAAATAAAACTGACTTCCGGCGGAATCGGGCATCTGGGAGCGTGCCATGGCCAACGCCCCGTCGACATGGGAATTGTTCGGGTTCGTGGAAAACTCCTCTTTGATGCTGTAGCCGGGACCGCCCGTGCCCAATCCGGAAAACGGATTGTTGAGCGCGGCGATGACTTCGGAAGAAGAAAGATTACGGGTGTTGGGGCAGCCGCCCTGAATGACAAAACCCGGAACATAACGATGGAACTTCAGATTGTCGTAGAAGCCTTTTTGAGCCAACTCGACGAAGTTTCCGACATGGATGGGAGCATCTTTTCCGGCCAATCGAACCCGAATCGTACCCTTGGATGTTTGGATTGAGGCAACCTCGTTTCCGTTGGGCTTGTACTCCGGTGTGTACAATGTCATGTTCTTCCCGCTTTCCGATAAAAAGTACTGCGACAACCTGCGATTATGCGCAAAATGCCATCAATTCATAGTCTTTGATATTGTATCCCAAAACTTAAAAAACCTACCCACAATCATTCCACAATCATTCAACATTCACGTTAGAGTTATATCGGGTCCGAGGTTATATAATTCGCTTGTCTTTTCTTTGAGTCCCCGTAGCTCAATCGGATAGAGCGTCTGCCTCCGGAGCAGAAGGTTGCAAGTTCGAATCTTGTCGGGGACGCCATCTTTCTTAGGCAAAAACAAGCCCCCGCCGATGCGGGGGCTTGATACTTTTTGATGCAAAGAAATCAGATCATGAACTTCTTGCGCAGGATTTCCTTGACCGGTTTGCAGATGGCCACAAATATGAAGAACAACCCGAAAAAACTGCAAGATATCAGCGGATACAGCGACCAAAACGTAAACGTCAGTTCACTGAAGGTGTTGGCCAGCAAAAACTCGATCAATACGCAAATACCGCCCGTCACGATAAACGATGCTCCGCACAGATAGAGTTTGCCGCGGCGCACGTAGTGCAAAAGCGCCACCATGGCAGTACTGAACAGCAGTATCGCCCCCATCACCGGAAACGCGAATCCCAAAAACCACGTGCCGCCCGTTATGAGACAGATATACCCCACAAACAAAATCACTACCGCACCTGCCGCGGGGTAGAAGATGACCGGGTTCGGTTTTTGAAACCACAGGGGCAAAAGTGCGATTATATAGAAGCAAACCATCGAGCTCCATACGTAGTTTGACCAGGTCAGCATGCCGTTTACTGACAAATCGATCGTGAGGATGGTAAGGATGGCGATGCCGTATGCCACGGTCAAAGCGAGCATGACCCAAGGACGGTTTGTTTGGATTTTCTCCGAATGGTTATTGGGGTATAAGGCTTCCTCATCCGAGCCGGACGCGACGGCAACCACGGGAACCCATTGACCCTTTACCTGCTTAAACTCTCCGCGCCAAACGGGAGTGGAACACAAAGGACATAATTTTTCGGAATCGGCCAACTCGACGCCGCAATGAATGCAATACATGACTTATTCCTCGCTTTTTTCCTGTAATCCGAGATTGCTCTGTATGTACACATGAATCCCGTGTTTGACCAAATTGCGATAGAACCCGCGCTCAACCTCGGGATCGACCGAGTTTCTCACGAAGTTGATGCGCATGACGTTATCAAACGAACAGACGGCCACGTTGTGGGGAGAGGCTGCCTGAGGCCCGATTATGAAGTCGAAATACTCGATGAAAGGCTCCATCTCCTCGGGCACCTTGATGGCACCGAGATTGGACAAACCGATGGTTGCCTGGGACTCCCCTATGGCATCGAACATCGCCCTCATGATGATGTTTTTCAAAAACAGCGGCACGATCTTGATGATGGGTACCAACGCGCTGTTTACGTTGGTCGTATAAATTGCCTGCATATTTTTGGCGGTGGCGCCGAGTGCCAACTGATGGGAAAGCAAACCGGCAATCTCCGCGAAATCGTATGCACCCATACGCGGATTGACACCGATATTGATTACCATCACGAAGTTTCTCAGCGTTTTGCTCGAAAACAGCCTGCGTAAATCGACCGGTATCTGGACACGTACGGGCAGCCATTTCTTCTTCTTGGGGATCTGGCGCTCCTGTATGGGTATGAGCGTTTCGATCAACACCGCGGAAAGATATGCCGTTGCCGACACTCCCAACTCACGCGCTTTTTCCAAAACATCGGAGGCTTTGACGGTCGCACACGTCAGGTGCAAAAAATCATCGGGCTCTCTTTGCCCCCTTATGTGAAACGCCTGGCCCTCTTTTCGGTTGAACGCCACATCGCCTTTGTTGGCGGTAAAGCTGTCCTCGAACTCATCGCTGCACGGCACTTCGTTTCTTGTCAAAACCCCGTGCTCGCTGGGAACTTTGATGTCGTATTTCTGCTCGAGATACTCGGCCAAAAGGCTTTTGACGAACACCGTGCCACCGGCACCGTCGGTCACCGCATGGAAGAACTCGACCGCAATGCGGTTTTTGTAATACAAAACCCTGATTGCGGATTTGCGCACATCGTCAAAAGGGCGCACCATCAACGGCTGAAACCCGTCCAAAATGACCCGAGGGGCATTGTCGAGTTCCTCAAGGTAATACCAGAAAAAACCGCGACGCAACCGAGAGCAGATCAATGGGAAGCGCTTGACGGTGACATCGAGTGCACTTTGCAAAACTTCCTTGTCGATATCCTCTTTGAGAGTTACCGACATTCTGAAACGATTAAACCAACCCTTCCTGCGGGCTGCGGGAAAGATCAAAGCGGCATTGTCGAGCCTTCGCCAATATTTCTTTCTTTTTTCCAAAAAACCTCGGCTTTTAATCGTGTTTTCGAATACGGAATTATAAATGAGACGCCTTGATTTGGTTTATTGCGTCACCGACCCGTGAAACAAACGTCCTTATCGCTTTTCTTGATGTGGGATGCAACGGAAGCAAGAGATCGAAGGAATGAAGAGACATGTGATACACGTCCACCGATGCCTTCACACCGGCATCCCGCAGGTTTTTGACATAAGCGACGGTTTCGTCCAAGAAAGGCTCTCCGTCGCATACGTACGTATAACAAGGTGGCAGGTTAGAATAGTCTTTCGAGACGGCGGGAGATGCGTATACCGGCACGTCTTCACCCGAACCGATGGAGCGCAGATACTGCTTCCACCCACGATGGTTTCGTTTGGTATTCCACCCGATGGAATGATTGTCCGCCGAAGAAGGCGTATCCCGATAATCGATCATGGGATACAGCGGGAACTGATAAGCGATCTTTATGTCGCCTTCGTCACGCACAAGCTGGCATAAAGCGGCAACGAGACCGCCGCCCGCGCTCTCCCCGCCCAACATCAGCATGCCCAAATCGATTCCGAACTCATCGGCATGGGATACGATATAACGAAGCGCCTCATGGCAATCCTCGATTGCCGCGGGATAAGGCGCCTCACCGGACAAACGATAGCGGGGGGCGATGACCACCGCATCGAACTTGCGGGCGATATCCCCTCCTCTCGAAACCAGCGCCACCTCCGGAAATCCTTCGTAATAGCCGCCGCCGTGTATCCACATGACACCGGGATACGAGGTTTTGGTTCGGACGTCGCCTTCGGCAAACAAAGGGATATTGCCGGCAATCTTTGCACGGGCCATCACCAACAAATCGACGGTGATATTCGCACCGCTTTTCGAAATGGCATCAACCGAGATTCTTTTTATCTTGAGTGCCATCGGAGAAACACTTTACGCCTCAATCGGATTGACAAACATACCGTGCTTATTGCAGTAGAAATACACTGTCTCTAAACCTTCCATCATGATATCGGCTTCGGGGATGCCTTCATGATCGAGCATGGCCACACGATAACCTTTTTGGGAAACGCCGATGATGCAGGAGATGTAGTGGACCGAAGACATGCCGTGGTTTACCCGAATATGATATCCGCCCTCCGTCGGATTGGCGGTGATATTATGCTTGGCGTTGGGCTGCTCGTATGCGAGCGGCTCCAAAACCAAATCGCAGCATTCGACATAGGCCCCGTGTGTCGAAACAACGAGGTTGCCGCAGATGGGGCAAACGTAAAATGCCAAATCTTCGGTTGTGGGCGTCTCATCGACACGAATCTCGAATGCATCGGGCCAAATCTCTTTGATATCCTTCTCAAAAACCTTCGCCATGGGCTCGACAACCATGATGTCGGGGTAAGTCTTGTTTTCTTCCCAAGACTTAACGGCTGATTCGTATACGCCAAGCGATTCTGCCAGTTGCGCTTGGGTAAATCCCTTTTGCTCACGAAGCTCTTTGATGGTCTGTCCCGATATATATCCCATGGATACCTTCCTTTGTTTGTACGGCTGATTTGTATGAGAAAACTTTAACAAAAAAGATATGCGTCATCCCGTCGAGTTTGTACCTAATACCCTCCGATAAACAAACCGGGTACCTTTGTCGGCACCCGGGTTTTGTTTATCAATACATCTTGGAGATGATCCAGTATGAGGTGCGCATCGGCAAAAACTTGAAAAAGAGATAGAAAATCTTGTATTTGGAGCCGACCACGTAAAGCGGTTTGGGGTGCTTCTTTTCTGCGGCGGAAACGACGTCTTTGGCGACAAACTCCGAAGTCATGCCGTTTCGTTCATCTTTTTCCATGGAAGCAAGCGATGCCTCGCAATGAGGATAGGCCTGCAATCCCCGCTCGTCTTTTTTGCGCATATCGGTAAATCCGGTGACGGTATCGCCCGGCTCGACCGCGCATACGTCGATACCGAAATCGCGGACTTCGTTTCTCAAAGACAAAGCAAAAGCGTTAATGGCCGCTTTGCCGGCGGAATAGAAAGCCTGATACGGAATGGCCATGGAACCGGCAACGGAACTCACGAACACGATGCGACCGCTTGCCTGCTGTCTCATGTAAGGCAAAACCGCACGGGTGCAATAGAACTGCCCCATGAAGTTCACGTCCATGATGTTGTTTGCGTCTTCGGTTGACGTGAACTCGATGGGACCGGCAATGCCCATGCCGGCGTTGTTGATCAAAAGATCTATCCTACCTTCTTTCGAAAAGATGGTTCCGATGGCGTCGTTGACGGCTTTTTCGTCGGATATGTCGACGCTTAAGCCCTCACATCCGTCAGGCGCGACACCGCGCCTCGACAATCCGTAGACTTTGTATCCGCGGGAGGCAAGACGACTGCACACACAACTGCCGATACCCGAGGATGATCCCGTGACGACGGCTATCATAAAAGACCCTCTTTACGCATAAGCTCGGCGGTCTTGGTAACCGCTTTTTCGAGTTGTTTTTGGTTGTGAGTCGATGAGATGGTGAATCTCAAACGGCTCTCGCCCATCGGTACCGCCGGATACATCGCGGGCGGTACGAACACGCCCTCTTCGAGCAACAATGCCGAAAGCTTGGCCGCTTCCTCGTCGCTGCCGACCATGATGGGAACAACGGCACTCTCGCCGGCAAGGCAAGTGTTGAGGCCTTCTTCTTTGCAGCGGGTCACGAAGTACTTGATATTTTTATGCAGCTTGGTAACCGCGCTGTTGTCGCGCTGGATAATCTCGATGGCCTTCATACAGGCTGCCGCAAGCGGAGGTGTGATACCCGCGGTGAAAATAAACCCGTTCATGGAGTAACGCAGATACTCGATGATGGGAGCGGATGCGGCAATGTAGCCGCCGCAGGTACCCAGCGCCTTGGACATGGTGCCGTATTTGATGTCGATATCATCGGGCGCCAGGTTGAAATGATCGTCGCAACCGCCGCCGTGTTTGCCCAACACGCCGCCG
>JAGCZM010000027.1 GCA_017960005.1 Eggerthellaceae bacterium | reverse complement strand
TGCTCGGCAACTGCCTCCCGATAATCCCCATAATCTTGTCAAAAACGTGGTTGCGTACTTCACTTTGCCTCCGTCAGTAAATTTCATAAACCTGAAACACCGCCGAAACCGAAGATTGGTTTAAGGCTGTCATCACTACCAGAAAACCGTCCCGAAAGAACGGAGATTTATAAACGGATGATCCGTTTGCGTTTGTCTCGTCTTTTACCCAACCGTTGTGATTGAGTTCATTCTCAATGGAGCGAACAATATCTTCAGGCGCTCCATTGATGATTAATCCGACAAATCGGCCGTCTTTCGAAACATAAACCGCTTCTATTTCACCGACGTTTTGGGGAGACAGGATATATTCCTCAAAGGCAGCCGGAACGGCATCCAAATCGGTTGCCGCCATCTCCCCCAAGGCATCGGTATGGGCATTCGCCGTTGCGCACGCGGAAATCCTGATGGTCAATACAAACAACATCAGAACAATCCCGACCATAAACAATGCCGTGACACTCCTGCCACTCATGCCGAAAATCTTTGTCGACTGCCTGTCAGACATAACGCATCGGTCCAAACGCAAACGTATCAACCGCCAACTCGATATGATGTGTCAGGGTCCCAAGCTCGATCCCGAAAAGATTGGTCCTGAGTTCTCTTCCGAAAAACGAAGGTCTGTACACCATTTCAACTCTGAATCTCACATCCAACCCGTCGCGATATCCGGAAACGGATTTGACGCTCGATCCGACATGCAATTGCTCATCCACCGTGTTTTTTATTGATGAACACACAGATGCATAAGAGTCATCGGAGGCAGGCGAAGAAGCGATGCTTACCACTGCTGCACGCGCCACGCGATCAAAAAGCGCTATCTCGGAAAGAAATGCGAATGCGTTGATCCCGATGAAAAGAACGCCGAGGATCACGGGAATCATCATTACCAACTCGATGGTGCCCTGGCCCGATTCGTCATCCGAGATTGTGTGTATTTGCTTTACTATCGCCATATGTCTGTGCTCACCTCTTTATCCGCCCAAGATACCAGTGTCAACAGCTGTGCAAAGAACGCATAAGCTTCTTCGTCATCCTCCGTGACTCCGGTTTCCGGCGCATTTATGAGATAGGTACTGTTTATCAGCAGAGGCTTGACCACATGAAGCGGCACGGGAGAAAAGCCGCTCTTTTCCATGAGCGTCCTGAATTGCGATTTTGCCCATGACCCCAATGAACTGGCTCCGAATAGATTTCCGAGAAAACCGAATGCCGAACCGATAACCCGCTCCACGGCGTTGAATCCATCCGTATAAACCTCAAGCATGGTGCGCCAAATATCGAAAGCAACACCCAATACCGAAATCTTGTCTTCCAACTCGCTGAACATAAGCGGGTCGGCCAACTCGATGATATTTGCCTTGGAACTGCTCTCGGGCGACTCGACAAGCGTTGCCGCCGACAATGCAACCGATACCCCACCACGTGCATTCGCCAACCCCGATGCCGTATCGATGACCAACACCACCGCCCCACGCTTGCCGGGAGGGTCGATTGAAATACGGGCGTTGCCGATTTCGGAGAAGAAGTCGGCACATGTTTCGAAAATATCATCGACAAATGTCTTGATATCCTGCTCGATGATTGCGGTTTCCCGTTTCTTGGGGTAATACCTGTTCGCAATATCGGCCAGACGATTGAAATGGTATTCGTAACCTGTTTCTATTCGTCCGGTGGCAAGCGCGACATCTCCCAAGCTATCCAAAGAGAAATTGCAAAACGAACAAACTATCTCGTTTTCGTAAGACATATCCTCGAGAGACCCGTACCAAAGAATACTGTCGATATAAGGACAATCCTCGAAAAGATGGATTGTGAAGTTTTGCCCGCCGAAAGAGACCGGATAGCGTTGCTCCGTATAAAGGCTCGTTTCTTGGACTTCATAGGCAGATATCGGAAGATGCGGAAACACAATCGAATCATTCCCAATCCTCAATTCATTGACTGCCGCGGCAATCCGATTGTATGCGTATTCGTAGTAAATGCTTCTGATTTTGGAATGAGAC
>JAGCZM010000004.1 GCA_017960005.1 Eggerthellaceae bacterium | reverse complement strand
CGCGATGCCAAGGCTGCCGAGAAAGCAAAGCGTGCCGCCGAGTTTGCCAAGAAGGCTGAGGTCGAAGCCGCCAAGGTTGCCGCGGTTGCTGCCGAGTTTGCAGAAGAAGCTCCCGTCGAAGAAGTTGCCGCCGAGGAGCCCGCTTCCGAATAAATCGGTTTCATCAAACGAAAGAAAAGCCCGTCAATCGGCGGGCTTTTTGTTTTGCCGAAATCTATTCGGAAAGTCGGGAGAGCAACAGGTCCATGCTCTTATCGTCGGGCTTGATAACGCAGGTATCCCATTTGTCCCCAAAGCGCTTTAGGGCGAGATCCCTGAGGGAGGAACGCACGACGATAAGAGCGTTTAAGAAGGGATTGTTTTCTCCCGCGTCGATGAGATTTAAGCCTTCGATGATACCTGCGGCTTTGTTTAGCTCGGTGGGACCGAGTTCGTCGATTATCAAAAAACGGTTGCCGTCGGTATGCGCGAGAGATTTGAGATGCGCGTTTGTCCGGGCAAGTGCATTCTCGTAAAACAGCCATCCCAGATTGAGAGGATTGGCGGCATAATCGCTTGATGTTTCGACCAGATCGCGTCTGATGCCGAATTCGAAACGCTCTCCTTCCGGCAACAGTAGATTATCGATGGCGGTTTTCTCGAGATTATCGTTCCAGGTCCCCGGTGCAAGCACTCCGCACACGGGAATATCGGAGGCATCCAACTTGGAAACGACGGCTTCAAGCCAGCGGGTTTTACCGGATTGTTTTTCTCCAGTCAGGATGAAAAGCATATGCTCCTCCGCAAAAACCATCGGAAATATCGCAAAAAGTTATCGCTTCGGAAAGAATTGTTATAACTTTTTGTCGCCGCGTATTATATTAAATATGGAAGGCCTTCGATTGTGGTAGGCTATCTTATTTAAGACTCATGAGGACTCGCGAAGTTCTTTTCGATAATAAGAAAGGTGCAACATGCGCGTTGAACTTTTGTACCATACCCCCGATCCCGAGCGAGCCATAGCCACCGCCGCAAGACTGTGCTATGCACCCATCGGGGCATCGGAATTGCTCGAAACCATGCCCGAAGACAAGGTTGAAAGCGTGCTTTCCACCATCATGGGCAGCGGTCACTATTCTGCGCTCGAACATGCGAGTTTTACCTTTGCGGTTGAGGGCGTATCCAGGGCATTGACCCATCAATTGGTGCGTCATCGACTTGCCAGTTACAACCAGCAAAGCCAGCGTTATGTCAAGTTCAACGCCGGTGTTCCGGTTGTCGTTCCCCATACCGTAGAAGAAGACAATCGGGCAAAAGAGGTGTTCGACAACGCTGTCGACTCCGCCGCAAAAGCATACGAAGAATTGCTTTCGTTGGGCATACCGGCAGAGGATGCCCGTTATTTGCTTCCCAATGCCGCGGAAACCAAAATCGTCATCACGATGAATGCGCGCGAGTTGCTTCATTTTTTCAATGAGAGATGTTGCAAACGTGCTCAATGGGAGATCAGAGAGCTTGCACTCGAAATGCTGTCTCTTGCCAAGGAGGCTGCTCCCTATATATTCATGTGCGCGGGTGCTCCCTGTGTGGAGGGGCCGTGTCCCGAAGGCAAAATGTCTTGCGGCAGTCCCTATCCGAAGGTGAAACGTGACCGATAAACCGAAAAAAACACGCAGTCAGCTTTCTCGGGCGTTTCGTGAAGACGGCGCCTGTAAAACGCATGTCGGGGGACAGGCGCTCATCGAAGGCATCATGATGCGCGGTAAATACAACTGGTCGGTTGCGGTACGTAAACCCGACGGCAGCATATATCTCGAGGAACACGAGCTTGCCAGCGGTCTTCCAAAAAACGGATGGCTTCGCAAGCCGGTTGTTCGTGGCGTCACATCTTTTGTCGAAAGCCTCGGTCTGGGGTTCAAGGCATTGGAGGTCGCCGCAAAGAATGCCTTCGACGATGACGGTTACACCTACGAGCAAATTTGCAACGGTGAGGCTAAAAAAGAAGAACCTCAAATTGAACCGATTGTCGAAGAGATGCCGATTGCCGAGGATAAACCGGCAATCGAACCGGAAAAGCCCGTCGCCCCATCCGCGGTCGCTTCGGAAACAAAAGCCGTTTCCGAGGAAGAAAAGAACAAGGAAAGCAAACTGTTTGATCGAGTATTGAGCGTCAGTATGATATTCGGGATACTGTTGGGAATAGCCGTATTCATCGTGGTTCCGGCGGTGCTGACGAATTTGATTGTCGGTGAATACGACGACAAGACTTTGCTTTGGAATGTCGTTGACGGTGTATTGCGTGTGGCCGTGTTTGTCTTTTATATTTGGCTTATCGGACGTATGAAAGACATCCGCCGTATGTTTGCTTATCACGGAGCCGAGCACAAGGTCATCCATTGCTACGAACACGGTTTGCCGCTTACTCCGGAAAACGCCGCTCAATTCCCGCGTCTTCATGTGCGTTGCGGTACCGCGTTTTTGATCATGGTGATGATTATCGCCATCTTGGTATATACGGTATTGCCGGTTAATTTGCTCATCGGGGCACTGGGTGTTCCCGACGGGGCACTCAAATTGATATTGGTCATATTGGTGCGCATACTGTTTTTGCCGGTTATTGCCGGATTGGCTTACGAAATTACCGTGAAATGGGCGGGATCACATCCCGACAACTTTTTGGTCAAAATCGTTTTATGGCCCGGTATGCAGATGCAGTATCTGACCACAAACGAACCTGACGAGGGAATGCTCGAATGCGCGATTGCCGCCGTAAACGCGGTGCTTGCGCGTGAAGAGGGGTTGCCCGCTGCGACGCAAGGTCCCTGTCTTTAAGGAATAAGAGAAAAGATGCGCCTGGTCATTGCAGAAAAAACCGATGCTGCCCATCAGATAGCGAATTTGCTGTCCGATACCAAAGTGCGCGGCGATAAGGTTAACAATGCCACGGTGTATCGGTTTACGGTCAATGGGGAAGAATGGGTTTCTTTGGGGACCATGGGCCATATTCTCGAGATGGATTACCCCGGCGATTTGGCAAAAGACAATCGCTGGTCGTTCAATAAACTCCCCGAGTTGGTGCAGGCCGATTTGGTTTTTGCCGAGGATCCTCAAAAGGCTCATAACACCATCGCCGCCATCAAATCGCTTTCCAAGCTCGCCGATCATGTCGTGTTGGCAACTGACTTCGATCGTGAAGGCGAGCTGATTGCCGCCGATGTTTACGATGTCGTGCAACGTGCTCATCGCGGTGTCGAATGCACCAGAGCGCGCTATTCCGCGTTCACCAAGCAAGAGATTACTTCCGCATTCGAAAATCTGACCGTTCTTGACCGCAATTTGGCGGATGCGGGCGCGACCAGGCGTGATGTCGATTTTGCTTGGGGTACCGTGTTGACCCGGTACCTCTCTACGGCAAAATACGGTTCCACCCGCAGCGCCGGTCGTGTGCAAACTCCGACACTTGCTTTAATCGTCGACAGGGAAAAAGAAAGAAACTCGTTTGTTCCCGAGGATTATTGGGTTATCAAGGGATTGTTCGAATCGGGAGATTGTCAATTCGAGGCCACCCACGAAACGGAACGATTCAAAGATGAGAGACGTGCCGATGCGGTGATGAGTGCTCTTGAGGGGAAGACAACGGCCGTCGTTTCTTCTGTCGAAACCAAAACCCGCAAGGTCAATCCTCCGGCCCCGTTTGATATGACGGCGCTGCAGATTGCGGCTGCGGCGGAAGGAATCAAGCCCAAAGCCTGCATGAATCTTGCCGAAAGTCTTTATCTTGCCGGCTACATCACCTATCCGCGTACCGACAATACCGTTTATCCTCCTTCGGCGAATCTGTCTTCGATTGTTGCGGCGCTGTCGCAAAATCCGGCGTACGCCTCAACCTGCAAAAGCATTTTGTCTCGTCCGAGCATCACGGCAACGCGCGGGAAGAAGATGACAACCGATCATCCGCCCATTTATCCTTTGCGGGTTGCGGGCCCCGATACTTTGCCGGCGGCGCAATACAAGCTTTATAACCTGATTGCACGCCGTTTCTTGGCCACGCTCAGCCCCGCTGCCGTTCTTGAGGACACCGTGATACGCTTACGGGTGGATTCTGAGCCTTTTGTCGTCAAGGGCGAGATTACCGTGGTACCCGGCTATCGTGAGATTTATCCGTTCGGGACAAAAAAAGATGCTCAATTGCCAACGGTGAAAGAGGGAAAGATCGTTGCGTTTTTGGGAGCGACATGCACTCAAAAACAAACCGAGCCTCCCGCACGGTTCAGCCAAGGGCGCCTCATTGCCGAGATGGAGAAGCTCGGGCTCGGTACGAAAAGCACCCGTGCCGCCATCATCGATCGCCTTGAGCAATGCGGTTATATTGAGGGCGATCCGGTTGTTCCCACCGAACTCGGCTGTGCCGTGATAGCGGTGTTCGAGCAATTCGCTCCTCATATTTCTCAACCGCAAATGACCGCGTCTTTGGAAGAAAAGATGCTTGAGATAGTCGACGGGAAAATGACTCGCAAAGCTGTTTTTGCCGATTCCCGCCGTTTGCTTGCTCAGGAGCTTAACGCCTTAATGCCGGCAAAAGAGCAGGTCAAAGCCATTTTGGGTGAGGCAGCCATAGCGGATGCCTATGTGGGTATATGCCCCGATTGCGGAAAGCGCCTGCTGCTCAGAAAAGGCAAGTTCGGAAGTTTCGTGGGATGTGAAGGATATCCGGAGTGCAAGGTAACCTACAACCTGCCTTCGGGTAAAATCGAACCGTGCGATGAGCCTTGTCCCAGATGCGGCGGCATACAGGTTCGGGTTATCCGAGCGAAAGCAAAACCCGCTTTGTATTGTTTGAACAAAGAATGCAATGCGCAATCCAATGCCGAGAAATACGAGGACGAAGACGATGTGGTCATCGGATTGTGCCCGACATGCGCCACGCGCGGTGTTGAGGCCATGATGTCTACGCATCGCAATCTCGAAACCGGTGCCCGCAGTCTGCTTTGCGCAAATCACGCGTCTTGCAAAACCAGATACCCGCTTCCGCGAGAGGGCAGTGTCGTTTCCGCGGAAAGCGTGTGCGAGATTTGTGGTGCTCCGATGATCGTTACCGAGTCCAGAAAGGGACCTTGGACGCATTGTCCCAACCCGCATTGTCAATCGAACGCAAAGACAGGTTCGGGGTTTAAGGGGAAAGCCCGCAAGAAGGCCCGCGCATAGATATAAAGGGAATTAACGTGGACGGAAACGGACAAAACGGATTGTTTATCACCTTCGAAGGCGGAGACGGCGTCGGCAAATCGACTCAGATTCGTTTTCTGAAGGAGTTGCTCATCGCTCACGGGCATGAGGTCGTTTGTCTGCGCGAACCCGGCGGAACGCTTATCGGAGAGCAACTTCGCAAGATTTTGCTCAATCCCCAAAACTCGGATATCGCATGCCAAACCGAGCTTTTGCTCTATGAGGCGGCTCGGGCGCAGTTGGTTGCCGAAGTCATCAAACCGGCCCTCGAGCGCGGAGCGGTCGTCATCAGCGATCGTTTCTTCGATTCAACCGTGGCATACCAGGCTTACGGCAGGGGATTGTCCTTTGATTTTACGAGGGCCGCAAACGAATTCGCATCGCAGGGATTGGTGCCTTCACGCACGATTCTGCTTACCGTCGATGGGGAAGTGTCGAAGAAAAGGGCAAACGGCCGCGGCGTTTCCGATCGTATCGAAAGTGCCGGAGACGCTTTCCACGAGAGGGTCCGTCAAGGATTCATGGAACTTGCCGCATCCGAGCCTTCGCGCATCGAAGTCATTGAGGCAAGCGGAACGTTTGAAGAGGTTTCCCGAAGAATAGTGTGCGCTTTATGCACGCTGTTTCCTTGGTTTGGCTCAAAAGATTGCACAAGCAAAGAAGTCGAGGAATTCATTGCAAAATATGCGTATACCGATACCGGAGCATGCTAGCCGATGAGCGATGTTTTTGACAGCGTTTTGGGAGATAAACGATTTGCCGAGAATTTGAGAAGCATGGCATTGTCGGACAATCTCGCGCAAAGCTATCTGTTTGTCGGCCCCGCGGATTCCGCGGCGATGAGTGCCGCGTTGGCCATCGCTTCTTGGGCTGTTTGCGACAACAACGCCTGCGGTGTTTGCGAATCCTGCAAAAAGGTATTGCGCGGTGTGCATCCCGATGTACATGTGTATGAGCCCGAAGGAGCAAGCGGATATCTTATCGGACAGGTGCGCGGCATCATAGCCGATGCACAGCGCTCTCCGATCCAAGCCAAACGCAAGGTATACCTCATCAAGGATGCCGACATGCTCAATGCATCTTCGGCAAACGCTTTTCTCAAAACTTTGGAAGAGCCTCCGAGAGATACGATGTTTGTTTTGTTTGCATCCTCCGAGCAAGCCATGATTCCCACCATCGTTTCGCGTTGTCGCATCATCGGGTTTTCCGCAATGCCGATGGAAGAAATCGTCGATGCCGTCTGTAAGAAAACCGGGTGTTCGCGTACCACTGCCGTTGTCGCTTATTTCCAGGAAGTGGGAAATGTCGACAAGGCGATACGGTTCATTGCGGATGTACAAAGGCAAAACCTGCGCAGGCAAACCATCGATTTGCTCGGGTCTTTGCGCACATTAAGCGATTGGGAGATTGTCAAGCGTTGCTCTCGGTTGGTTGCCGATACGCAAAAAGCCGCAAAAGAACTCGATGCCGCAAACGAGCAGGCCCTTACTCAAAACAAGGATTTTTTGACGGCGGCAGCCGCAAAAGAGCTCGAAATACGTGCAAAACGAGCATCGAGCGCTCTCAAAAACGATTTGTATGTCGGTGTGGCAATCACCGTTCAAAACTGGTTACGCGATATCGTTTATTCGATTTCCCGGGGACAAAAAAGCCTGCTCGAAGACGACAAAACAAGTCTGACCTGTCCCGATGTCGGTGAAGAAATCGCCGATGCCTGCATGTATTTGTCCTTGGACGATGCGGTGCGCGCACAGGCGCTCTGCGGCAAGATTGCGACGGCTTTAAAGTATAATGTTACCCCCGAAACGTGCATGGATGCACTGTTTTTGGAATTGAAAGAGGTTTTATATGACTCGGGTCGCTCCCGTTAAACTTTTATATAACCCCCATACGCTTTGGTTCGATCCGCAGGATCTCAACCCGGCCAAGGATCAGCATGTCGTCGTGTCGACGGCACGCGGCATCGAGTTCGGAACCATGGCGGATAATGTGTTGGAGGTTTCCGAAGAAGATGTGGCGGCATTGCCGGTCGAACTCAAACCGGTCATTCGTATCGCTACTCCCGAAGACGAAGAACTCGTCGAAATCAATCAGAAAAAGAGCATCGACGCGTTGCCGATATTCAAGGAATTGGCTGCGGAGTCCGATTTGGATATGCATCCGATTTCGGTGGAATATCTGCATGAAGGCGACAAGGCGGTGTTTCATTTCGAGGCAGACGATCGTGTGGACTTCAGAGAACTGGTCAGAAAACTCGCCGGCAGGTTGCACATCCATGTCGACATGCACCAAATCGGCGCCCGCGACGAGGCGAGACTGATCGGCGGTATCGGACATTGCGGCCAGGAGCTTTGCTGCAAGCGTTTATCCGGTGAGTTTTTGCCGGTGTCCGTCCGTATGGCAAAAGAGCAGGATTTGTCTTTAAATCCCCAAAAGAACTCCGGTTTGTGCGGCAGATTGATGTGCTGTTTGCGCTACGAGTTCGATGCCTACAAAGAGTTTCATGAAAGGGCTCCCAAGGTGGGAGCGGTTATCAAAACTCCCGAAGGTCCCGCCAAGGTCGTTGAGCTGAACGTGCCCAGGGAGATCGTTTCCATAAAGCTTGAGGAGGAAGAAAAACCGAAGCGTGTTCCTCTTGCATATTTCGTAAAACCCAAAGAAGGGGAAAGACCTTCTGTCATCGACAAAAAACAATGGGACAAATTGCTCGAAGAGCAGGAAATGCGCATGGTGGGTATCGGTATTTATTCCACCTCTCAGTTCACCGGCGAGGATATCCTGGCATCGACGGGCAGTGTCAGACGAAACGCGACTTCCGGCTCGTTCAGTGCGGTATCCACCTCAAGTCGCAAATCTTCGACATCGGATCTGTTCTCTTCTCCCGCATCCGAGGGCCAAAAGGACGAGGATTCCTCAAAGCGCAAGCGTCGCGAGCGCCAAAAGGATAAGCCTGCCCATCCCGAAAAACGTCGTTCGGGGCGCGGCAAAGAGGATTATGCGGAAGGATTGCCCATCCAGGCACCGCTGCATAACGGCGTGCGCCGTCGCGCATCGGTGGTCATCAACGCCAGCTCCGACGATTCTCCGCTGCCTGCAGTTCCGATAGAAATCAAAAAAGGATCTCAGGAGGATATTCCCAAGCGTGAGCAGGGTATTCGTCCCGGTCATCGCTCCTCCGGCGTGAGAAGGTTTACCGCTTCGGATGCCGATACGCAAGTAAAGCCCATACAGGGTACGGCCGATTATTCGGCGGCGGTCGAACCGACCGATGCGCTGCGCAGTTCTTCCGCTTCCCGCAGACCCCGTCGTCGCAGCCAAAACTCCAAAGAGAGCAAAGGCAATCATGGCGAATAGCGAAAAAGAAAACTTTACGGATGCGTTGCTGACCGATTTGTATCAACTGACCATGGCTCAGGGGTATTTCCGTCAGGGCAAAACCTCACAGCGTGCCTGTTTCTATATGTATTTCAGGGAAAACCCCTTCAAGGGCGGTTATGCCATTGCG
>JAGCZM010000026.1 GCA_017960005.1 Eggerthellaceae bacterium | reverse complement strand
TTGCCAAAAACTCGTAAGGCTTAACCCCGATGATGGTGCTCACATGTCCGGGCAATATCAACGCGTCCACCGAAAGCGCCGAATCGTTGATGATGGTCTCCAATGCCGCCGGCATGGTCTTGTGAGCCGCAAAGACGCTGAAGTTTTTCAGAGAAAGAGAAGATGCGCGTTTGATGGTTGCCGCAATCAAAGGCGTGGTCGTCTCAAATCCAACGCCGACAAAAACAACTTCCTCATCAGGATGGGCCTGCGCGTATTCGAGAGCGTCGAGCGGAGAATACACAACCTGTACATTTGCGCCCGCCGCTTTTTCTTTAAGCAGGCTGGATGTCGAGCCGGGAACACGAATCATGTCCCCGAACGTCGCAACGGTAATCTTCGGCATACGGGCAAGAGCGATGACCGTATCGATGTCACGGTTTGAAGTGACGCATACCGGACAGCCCGGTCCGCTTGCAAGACGCGTACCCTTGGGCATGAGATTTCTGATGCCGTTTCTGGCGATGGAGACGGTATGGGTTCCGCATACCTCCATCAGCACCGCATGCTCGGGTGCCAATTTTTCTATGGAAGAGATCAAACCGCGAGCCAAATCTTTATCCCTGAACGCGTCCAGGGAGGCATGGGTTTGGTTGTTGTCATGGGCACTTTCCATAATCAGGAAAAATCCTCGGCCAGTTGAGGAAACTCTTTGATGAGCTCGATGGTCTCGTCGGCATACTGCCTGTCGACGATTTCGATGGCAAATCCGGCATGGACGAGCACATAGTCGCCCTCCTTTGCCTGCGGCGTCAAATCCAGGGCAACCTTTTTGGTGATGCCCATGATGTCGACCGTGGCGATGTTGCCTTCATCGATTCGGGTTATCAAAGCCGGAATGGCCAAACACATCTCATATGCTCCTTATGCCTGCTTGGTTTTGGCTAATGCTACCACAGCTTGTCCATAGGATATGCATCCGTCGTTGGGCGGAAGATCTTTGTTGAGCGCAACCGTAAAACCGGCCGTGCGCAATTTATCCGACAGATGCTCGACCAGATAGCGGTTCATGAACACGCCGCCTCCCAGCGCCACAATCGATATGCCGTAAAGCTCACGCACGATGGAGGCCATGTCGATGACGCATCCGATTATCGCATCATGGAATCTGCGGGCGATCACACCGACATCGACGCCGTTTTGCATATCGTCGAGCATCGCCTTAAACGTCGGCTGCGCATCCAAAAGCAATACACCGGTATCTTGTGCGGTGCTGTCTTTGGTTGCGGTGTTTTTGGTGATGGCAACCGCATAGCGCGCCTCATCCTCTATTTCATCGAAGCCCTCCGAAACGGCGGCTTCCAACAAAACGGCACCCTCTCCTTCATAGGTGGGGTTTGTGCAGATGCCGAGCAATGCAGATGCTGCATCAAACAATCTTCCCACGGATGAGGTCATGGGACAGTTGATGCCTTTTTCCGTCATCTGTTCGCAGATTGCCGCCGTCTCCCCCATACGCTTGAGAAAAGATTTTGCAAAAGGATGGTCGAGCAACTCATAGGCCCAAAGCGCTCCGTATGCCATCCGCATCGGGTTTTTGATGCATGCGGCCCCTCCGGGCATGGGAATGTAAGCGAAGTTTGCGAACCTCTCGAAATCCCGCGGCAACGCAAGCAGAACCTCGCCGCCCCAGATTTTCTCATCGGTTCCGTATCCCGTACCGTCAAACGCGATACCGCATACGGGTTCGTTTAGGTTATGCTCCGCCATCACCGAAACGATATGCGCATGGTGATGTTGTATCTCGATGCGCTTGCGCATGTCGGTTTGCTCTTTTGCCCATTTGGAAGACAGATACTCCGGATGCATGTCGAGCGCGACAACATCGGGTTTGAGATTGAACAGATGCCCGATATGGGATTTGGCCTCAAGCCATGCATCGAATGCAGAAGCGTTTTCGAGATCGCCGATATGCTGGGAAACAAACGCTTCGTTTCCCCGCGCGATGCAAAACGTATTCTTTTGTTCGGGTCCTGCGGCAAACAAAACCTTTTGATTCTCGTGGCATACGGATGAAGGCAACAAAAGCGGACGCGGAGCATATCCGCGGGCGCGCCGTATCATCTGCACGGCACTGTCTTGTTCGTCTTCTCCCCACGACAAAACACGCACCACGCTGTCATCGAAGCGATTCAAGATGGCACGGTTGTTACCCAGTATGCACGAAACCCAAAAACCGAAGCGCTCAAGGGCATCCCAATCGTCGATGACGATGGGCTCGTCATGTATGTTTGCGCTGGTCATCACCAAAAACGGAATGTCGGAACCCTTTGATTTGAGCTCATGGAAGACCAGATGCTGAAGCGGTGTATAAGCAAGCATCACCCCAAGTTCGGGCAGTTTGTCCGCCAATCCGGATGCAAAATCAACATCCGGCTTCTTCTTGAGAAGCACGATGGGACGCTCGGTGGAGCAAAGCAATGCACGCTCTTCTTTCGAAACAAAGCAATACGGCTCGATATCCTCCACGGAAGAAACCATGACCGCAAATGCCTTATTGTCGCGATGTTTGTGTGCGCGCAGATGCGCGATGGCTTTCTCGTTTGTCGCATCGCATGCCAGATGAAATCCTCCCAAGCCCTTTATGGCAATCACCTCGCCTGCCATGAGATGGGATACGGCATGCGAGATACATGCCGCATCATTTCCGAACAACTCCTCTTTGTATATGCATTTTTGCAAAGAGGAATCGTCTTTCTCGAAAACCATGAGATGGGGACCGCAGGCATCGCAGGCGTTGGGCTGTGCGTGGAATCTTCTGTTTTGGGGATCGTCGTATTCTGATCGGCAGAAATCGCACATCTCAAATGCGCTCATGCTCGTGTTTTTGCGATCGTAAGGCAAATCGCGGATGATGGTGTAGCGCGGACCGCAGTTGGTGCAGTTGATAAACGGATACAGATATCGCGGATTATCCTTCTCGAAAAGCTCGCGCAAACAATCGTCGCATATAGCCAAGTCGGGAGACACAAACGTGGTTTTATCCGTTTCTTTTTCCCCGGAAAACCTTATCTCGAACCCTTCGGGATGCTGCAGAGGCACTTCGTTTAAGGAGATTTCGCTTATCTTTGCCGCAGAGGGCGCGTTGTTGGAAATCTCATCCACGAAAGCATTGAGCAAATCCTCTTGCGCCTCGGCATGGATGAACACGCCCTCGATGTCGTTATATACCCATCCCGACACCAGATGCTTTTTGGCGCAACGATACACAAAGGGCCTGAACCCCACCCCTTGCACTATTCCTTTGACGATTATTTCGAGTGCGCTTGTCATAAACGTATGGGTTTACCACTTGGAAGCACGTAAATTTTCTGCCAAGACATCCTCAACCGCATATGCCACGCGACGAAGCGTTCCCCCGGAATTGTCGGGCAGATGGATGTGAACGACGCTTCTGCCCCGCTGCGCCAGTATGAGCGCATCTCCGGTTGCCTGCGCATACGCAAACTCACCCATGGTCTTTGCCGGGCCCTCCAGAGGCACATCGCGCTGCTCGTTTGCCGATATGATCAAAAAGACGCCGTTGTTGGGTCCGCCTTTGTGAAGCTGACCGGTGGAATGCAGATAACGCGGTCCCACCTCCAAACACGACGGAATGCCGCATGCGCGCGCCACGTTGTGACGGATGCTCTCCAAAGCCTCTCGTCTTCCTTCTCCGGTGAAGGGCAAAAACGCGTTAAGCGAGAAATACATACCGGGTTTGACGGTCTTGAACAGCTGGCGAAGAATGCCTCTCAAGCTTCCCGCCACCGTGAATTTCTTGGAAGCATGAACCTCGATGTCACCCACATGAGAACTGATGGTATAGGTATCCAAATGGGAGGTATCGGTCAGACCGTTTTCGAGAATGTCGAGCACCGCCGCCTTCGTATAGGAGACATCGGGTTGGTCGAAAGGACATACCTTCATGAGATATCCCACCATGGCGATGGCATACTCCCACATCACGAAATGCTCGGAGAGTTCCTCCACGTTGTTGATTTCGTAAAAGAGACGGGGCATGGTTTCACCGAGGTAAGCAACGCCGGTATCGAAATTGATCTGCTCGTCTTCCAAGTCGGTCTTGGTACGATAGACAATCGCGCATCTGTCGCCGCGGTCGTCCGCCAAAATCATGGGGTCCAGTTCGATGTTGGGAAGGATTCCTTTGCCGTCCTTGCCCAAGCTTTCGGCAACGAGTTGTTCTATCCACAATCCCAAAACGCGTCCGCGCTGCGGAGTCAAAAAAGAAAACTTGTCCCGTCCGATCAGATAATTGTCATACAGATAGGCCGCCAGCTGGATCGCGGGATTGGAAGGCAGGTTGGCCGAGCATGCGGCTTCCGCTTGGCATGCATGCTCCATGAACGCCTTTAAATCGACGCCGACCAAAGCTGCGGGCAGCAATCCGAACACCGACAGTGCCGAGTACCTTCCTCCCACGCTCGGGTCCCCATGAAACACCTTGAGCCAGCCCTCTTCAATCGCAAGCTTTTCGAGTTCGGTGCCCGGATCGGTGATGGCAAGGATGTGCTCGGGTATCTGTTCTTGGGGCATGCTTTCACTCAGGATTCCGCGTACCGCCTGCAATACCATACGCGGCTCGAGGGTCTCCCCTCTTTTGGAGGAGACGATGATGAGCGTGTTTTTGGGGTTGGTCAGATCCATGAACTCGCGCAAACGCACCGGAGACATGGAGTCTATCGTCCTGAAATACACCCTGTTTTTGTCGGGTTTGTTGTATTTGGTGATGGTCATGGGCGCCTGAGTGGAACCGCCCTGGCCTATCAACACGACCGTATTGATGCCGCGCTGAATAAGCGTATCGGCAAACGCACTTATCTCTTCAACGGGAATGCGGGGGTTGGACGCCAGGTCGCTCCATCCCATGAAATCCTTTGCGATGCGCTTTGCGGATTCGGAAAAATCAAACAGTGAGGCGTCCTTGGCATGGAGTCGCTCGGCAACTCTTTCCGAAACCAAGGTTGCAATCGAAGGGCTTTGGGCAGCCTTCAACACAGCCATGTCAGCTATCTCCTTAAAGCCCCAAAACTTTCTTCAGGGCAGAAACACGCCTTCTTGAGACGGGAATAGTCTCTTCGATACCGTTTAATCTGAGCAACAGGGTACCGCCTTCTTGAGGAAGCACTTCCTCGATTGCGGATAAGTTGACCAAATAGCCGCGATGTACCCTGAAAAATCCATGTCCCTCGAGACGCTTTTCGAGCTGAGCCAAGCTCACCGTCGAGAAGAACTTGTCATCGGTGGTCTGCAGATAGGCATAGTCGTCTCTGGCCATGACAAAACGGATCTTGTCAACGCCGATGAGTATTTTCTTGCCGCCCTTTTCCACGGGAATGCGGTTGGCGTGCTGTACCTGCGCATGCAGGCTCATATTTTCGCGAACACGGGCGATGGCCTGCTTCAAACGGTCGGTTTCGACGGGCTTAACCAGATAATCGATGGCGTTTACCTTAAACGCATCCAAGGCAAACTCGCTGTATGCCGTCACGAAAATCACGTTGGGGCGATAGGTGAGGTTTTGCATGGCCTCGGCAAGCTTCATACCGGAAGCTTCAGGCATATTGATATCCAAAAACATCAAATCGCAAGGATATTCTTTGAGTTTCTCGATGGCCTCTCTGACGTTTGCGGCCTCGGCAACGACATCGACGCCGCCGACTTCACCGAGCAAAAAACGAAGCTCGGATCTCGCGGGAGCTTCATCATCGACAATAATCGCTTTAATCATCAATACCTCGATTCGTATGCGCAATGCGCATGCATGGGGGCAAATGTTTTGCCAAATTATACGCCTGAATTGCCGTTCACCGACGCCAAATGAGTGCAGTTCATATTCTTTAGAGCATGCGCATAAATCCGGAACGACTTTTTGACCCACTCGATCGAGATTGCCTCGTTTGGCCCGTGCATGCCTCCGGCCCATGCCGGCACATCCCGTACGGCGCTGTCCATGCCAAACGATGTGGTCTTCTCAAACATGCGCGCATAGGTGCCTCCGCCCATGGTAAAAGGCTTGGCATCCTCCCCGGTTACTTCGTTGTAGGCTGTCATCAGCGCTTTGACGCCGGGATAATCGGGATCGATGACAAAAGGCTTTTTGATGACCCTAACCTCAAAGATTCCCCCAACCTCTTCGGCACAATCGCTCAAGGAAGCGATGATGCGCTCAGCGGTGGTGCAGGTGGGATAGCGTACATCGAAACTGAGTTTGAGGCGAGAGTGTTCATCGTCTGCATCCTCGCATGCAACCATGGCCGCAACCCCGGTCAGTTTCCCGAAAAACTCATCTTCGCAACCTATACCGAGTTTGCTTGCGTCATGGCATGCAAGCACATCCGATGCCAACTTCAAGAAAAGCTTTTCTTTGGGAGAGCACAGTTCAAACTCAAGAAGGTAGTCGATCAGAATGCCCAACGCGTTGATGCCGAGCCAAGGCGTTGAGGCATGAGCACTTTTGCCGGATGCCTCTATCCTGCATAAACCGTTATCAAGCTTGTTTATCTTCACCGAATCGGTGTTTGCAAGCGCTTTATCCGTCAAAACATCGGCATATGCGAAATCCGGCACGGCATTGAATGCCGCACCCGCTTTGATATCTTGGATAACGCGGTCTTGTTTGCGCACGGCATCCGAGACAAACCAACCGCATACCATGCCTTTTTCTCCGTAGCACACCGGAAACTCCGCGTCGGGCGTGAACAAAAACAGCGGAGAAGGGTGCTTTGCCAAGTAGTATTTGACATCCTCCATGCCCGTTTCCTCGGCGCATCCGAACAGATACCTCACCGTGTACGGAAACTTCAATCCTTTATCATCCAGGTATTTCTTCCACATGTTAAGGGCATGCAGCACCACCATGAGTGGACCTTTGTCGTCGATGACACCGCGCCCGACATAGAAACCGTCTTTGACGGTCAAAGAAAACGGATCGCATATCCAGCCGTTTGAGGATGCGACCACATCGGTATGAGCGATGATGCCCAGCTGCTCATCGCTTTGTCCTTCAAGTTGGGCCCATCCGATATAACCGTTGTCGTTGCATGTCTCAAAGCCCATGCGCGAAGCGATGGCAAGCACCGTATCGAGTGCGGCTGCCGGTCCCGGCCCAAACGGCATGCCAAGGGAAGCATCCGCGTTATCGAGATCTTGAACCGACTCGATGCTTATCAAAGCGCCCAAATCCTCTTCGAATGATTCCCGGTTGTTTGTGATATAGTCATCGATAAGCGCATCGACATCGACATCGCTTAACGCATGCGCGAATTCATCGATAAAATCATTGCCCATGTTTTTGTGCTTTCTTCTTCGTAAAAACAATAACTTTGCGGATTCTCTCAAAACCCAAGGCTAAGTTTCGGGTGGAATCGTGCATTGTTTCCCAAAGAGCATATTTTGGGATTTATTCTAGACGATGCGCGCGCGATGGTTTATACTTCCTGCCCGTGCCCGAGTGGCGGAATGGCAGACGCGGCGGTCTCAAAAACCGTTGGGAAACCGTGCGAGTTCGACTCTCGCCTCGGGCACCACTCGAACCCTCACCCGATCGGTTTTCGATCGGGTTTTTTGTTTATTCCCGAATAAATATAAAAAGAAGACCGCACAAAAACATGCGGCCTTCATCCGGGTAAAACCGATCCGATCAATCGAAGAGATTCGATTGTTTTATTTGAGGGAAGCGTAAAAAACGGCTTCCGGGAAGAACTGGCTGATTGACTTTCCGTCGGCAAAAGGCAAGTCCATGAACTCGGCTACCGTGGGAACCAGCAAGCTGCAGTCGACGTAGTGCCCTTTTTCGTTAAAGACATCGGTATCCTGTGCACGCCAATAGATATCGTTTGCGTCGGTCAGATAGTAAAGCTTACCGCCGACCTCAACGTAAACGGAATGATTGACGCGCAGATAATGAGGCAGTTCGTCAAACGTCACCTCGAGCGCTTCGGGTGCTTTGATACCCATAATCTCCCCTTTCGCATAAGACCTTTGCCGGATAAGGTCATAATACCAGCGTCGTTTTGCTTTTCCGAAGCGCAATCGGAAATGTTGCTATTATTACACACAACTGTTCAGACGCTTTTTGCCCAAGGACGCCCGAGAGGAAAGCATGTCTTACTCATCAACCGTCAAAGCACTGATTGCCGTATCGGTTTTGTTTGCCGCTACCTGTGTCATGGGCGCTTTGGCGATACAACATACAGCTCAAACCATCACGCCGACTCCCCAAAATAACCCTTCTTTCGAAGACATAGAAGACAAGCCGCTCGATTTGCCCGAAGAAGATCCCGTTTACGTGCCGCGATTCGATCTGGAAGCGTTGGGGTTTTCGATAACGGAGTATCTCAAACCCACATTGGGACACGGTGACAAACCCGCCCAATACCAGTCCTATATCATGATCCACGATACCGAAAGCGCCGGCTTTGCCCGTGAAGTCATCGCGTATTGGGCACGCTCGGGTGCCGGCGTGGCTTCTCATTTCGTGATAGACAAAGACGGAGAGATCCTGCAGTGCCTGCCGATGGATGTAATCGCCCATCATGCCGGATACGGCGATGCGGGAAACAACCTGAAGTTCAACACCCCCGAAACCTCCCGGGACGACAAGATAGGCGCCACCCCGATAGGAGATCGCTTTCCCGACTACGGCATGAACGCCTACTCGATAGGTATCGAGCTTTGCCATCAGGCAAATCAGCCCTATACCCAAGCACAACTGCAATCCTTGGATTTGTTGATTTGCTATATCGATTCCCATTACGGTTTCGAATCGGTTATCATCGACCACAAGATGTGGCGAGCCTCCAACTCCGACACATCGGCGGCCTTTGCGCCGTACTTGGCCAACTACATCGACCACAGGACCCATGACTAAACACATACAACAGACCCAAGAAACCAAACAAAACCTCATCGAGGCTTTCTGGTCTTTGTACGAAACCAAGCCTTTGGAACAGATTTCCGTTGCCGAAATCTCTTCAAAAGCCGGTTATAACCGCGGCACGTTTTATCTGCATTTCAAAGACTTAAACGAGCTTCGCGATTTCTCGGAAAACCTGCTGTTCGACAAGACAAAGCAATGCGTGGGAGATTGCATGCACCGCCTCGACAAAGGAGACGATCCGGAACTTTGTCTGCAACAGATGCTTTCTTTCTATGAGCAAAACAAACGCCAAATCGTCATCTTGTTCGGAGAGCACGGAGACCCACGTTTCGTGGAGCGTCTCAAAGAGGAGTTCAAACCCTTATGGAAGCGCTATGTGTTTCATAAAGCGGACGGCGAAGAGGTAAACGACCTTATTTTGGAATACACCCTATCCGGCGCGATGTTCATGGTTTCCAAATGGTTGGCAAACCCAAACGGGATCAGCGCGGAAAAACTGCTGCACCTGATTTATCACACGGCACTTCATCGATGAGCGTTTACGAGACGCTCGACGATGTCGAATACCAGATAGAATATCAATCCCAACACGGCCAACGCGATGATGCCGGCAAACATCCTGGCATAGTTGACCATCGCCCATGAGTTCATGATGAAATAGCCCAAACCGGTCGATCCGGCTATCGCTTCGGCAAAAAACAAAATCGCAATCGCTATGCCGCTTGAAACCCTCAGGCAGGTAAACAGCTCGGGCAGCGATGCCGGGATGATCACATGACGCCACATGTCGGCTTTACCCGCGCCCAAAGAGCGCATCGACTGAATCGTTTGCTCGGGCAGATTCTTGGCGGCATCGTGCATCACGATCACCACCTGGAAAAATATCGTCAACGCAATAAGCACAATCTTGGGAGCATGACCCAATCCCAGCAAAACGAGCAAGATGGGCAAAATGACGATCTTGGGAACGGGATACAGGATATAGAAAACAGGCGTAAACAGCGTCTCTGCGATACCGGCACGGCCCAGCCAAAGCCCGAGCGGAGCCCCAAGCACAACCGCAATGACCAAAGATATCGCCACGCGATAAAAACTGATGAAGAAATCGGAAGACAACGCGGATGCATACTCGATCAAAACCGGGACGGTTTCGATGGGAGTGGGAAGCGCAGGGGTTTCGAGGAGCAAAGAAGAGATATGCCATCCGGCAAAGATGAACATGACGGCAAAGAGATATCCGATCAAACGCTTCACAGCGCATCACCTTCGGATATATCCCGTACACGCATGACATCGGACAGCGCCGTGCGTACCTCTTTAACTTTCTCGAAATACTCTTCGCTCAAACGATAGTCTTCATCCCCCATGCCCGGGTTGTCTGTCTGAGCCAAGATGGTTCCGGGATTTTTGCCCATGACCACGATTCTTTGTCCCAAAAAGACCGCTTCTTCGATGGAGTGCGTGACCAGTACCTGGGCATAAGAGCCGGTTTTCCAGGTACGGAGCAAAGAGATTTGCAGTTCGTCTCGCAGCAGCGCATCCAAAGCGCTCAAAGGCTCGTCCATGAGCAGCAAATCGACATCCAAGGTAAGCACGCGCGCGATGGCAAGCCTTTGCTGCATGCCGCCGGATAACTCCCGCGGATATCGGTTGGCAAACTTATCCAACCCGACCAAGGACAACGCTTCCATGGTCTTTTGCTTGCGTATCTCTTTGGGGACTTTTCTGATGACAAGGCCGAGTTCGGCGTTGTGATACACGCTCTTCCAGGGCAGCAACCCGAAATCCTGCAGAATCAATGCGGTCTTGATACGGGGTTTGTCGAGTGCCGCCCCATCGACCGTAATCTCTCCGGAAGTTGGTTTTTGCAGACCCGCGGCCAAGCGCAAAAGGGTGCTTTTGCCGCATCCGGAAGGACCGATGATGGCAACGCTTTCTTTGTCTTTGAGCTCGAATGACACATCGGACAAAGCGGCGGTCGTTTCCTTTTCCGCCGAAACATAGTCCATCGATATGTGCGAGAAAACAAGCTTGTGCATTTATCTGAGAGCAAAACGACCCGTTGTTTCGTCATAAGAGATAAAAACATCGGATTTGATGTATTTCTTCTTTTTCATCCAAGACAAAACCGGATCGATCATCGCGTTTGTCGGAAGGATGCAGCGGGGATACTCAGAGACGGGATACGTATCCGCGATCGACTCGTTGAGATTGGCTTTTTGGACCAGCAACGGGCGATATCTGTCCGAAGATGCGTTAATTTGGGCAGCCGCTTCGTTCCAAACGGATTTGAGCAAAGCGATTTTGTCTTCCCCCTCTTTTGTTCCCGAGAAATCCACCCGGGAGATCATGACGGATTGAGAGAGGTTTTCTCCTTGGGTGTCATCGGCAATCAATCTGCACCCGTTTGCCAAACCGAGCGCCAACAAAGATCCGGGCAGCGCGGCTGCTTCCACCTCACCGGCCATCATCGCCTGATAGCGTACCGGCAGCTTTTGCAGTTCCACCGAAACTATCCGCGATTCATCCACGCCGGCAGATATCAGCAGCTTATCCATGATGTATTCGAGGATGGTGTTGGAACCCACCCCGATGCCGACACCGGCAAGCTGAGATAAAGAGGTGATGTTTGATTGAGGACCGACCATGATGCCAAACCTTCCCTGGGCTGCCGTCGTTCCCAACGTGATCCATTCGATTTTGACATCGACACCGGAGATATGGATGGCGGCGGTGACCATGGGATCGGTCATGGCAAGCTCCACGGCGCCCGACGATATGCCGGCAATGAGCTCGGTTGCGCTTTGGAACACCACTATCTCCACCGAAAGCCCCCGCGCGGCAAACGCGTCTTGCTGTTCGGCAACCCACATGGGAAGCATGTCTTCGGTGGCAAGCGTGCCGATACGTATCACGTCATCATCCTTGGCACAGCCCGTGGCGGATGCAAATCCGCCCAAGCAAAGGGATGCGTCGCCCACTCCGAGCAACGCGCAGGCACTTCTTCTGGTGACGGGTTTTTCGAAAGCCATAGTTTCCGTTCCTCTCGATAAAACAAGAAAGACGCATAAAAATATGCGTCTTCCATGGTACTTTTAATCAACACACTGTTCAATAAACATTGAACCCCCAGGTGTTGATAATTCTTTGTTTTAAGCGTTGGACTCTC
>JAGCZM010000025.1 GCA_017960005.1 Eggerthellaceae bacterium | reverse complement strand
GCACCTCGCCTTTGGGCGTGAACACGAACACCTCGGTGGGAGCCAAGTCGACTTTAAGGGCGCTTAAGAACTCTTTCGAGTCACGGGTTTCGTCCTGCCAATCGACCACTTCGCGCAACCAGGCAAGCTGCTGATCGAGCTGGCTGTCGGAGCCTTTGCTTTTTTCCTTGTATCTCCAGTGAGCCGCAACGCCGTATTCGCTGGTACGATGCATCTCCTCGGTACGAATCTGAACCTCGAGCGTACGTGCCGCGGGTCCGATGACCGTGGTATGCAGGCTTTGATACATATTGAACTTAGGCATGGCAATATAGTCTTTGAATCGGCCGGGCATGGGGTGCCAAAGGCTGTGGACCGCGCCCAATGCCGAGTAACAATCCTTGACGTTTTTGACGATGATACGCACCGCGATAAGGTCATAGATTTCGGAAAAGCCTTTGCCGCGCGTGGTCATCTTCTGGTATATCGAATACAGATGCTTGGGACGACCGGCAATCTGGGCTTTGATGCCGACCTGCTCCATCTCCTTGGCCAACACGTCCATGATTTCGGCAAGATAGGTTTCGCGCTCGGCACGTGTTTCGGCAACCATACGCTCTATCTGTTTGTATTTGTTGGGCTCCAAATAATAGAAGGCCAAGTCCTCGAGTTCCCACTTGATACTGTTGATGCCCAAACGATGCGCAATGGGCGCATAGATCTCAAGCGTCTCCCTCGATTTGAATATTCTCCTGTCCTCGTTGAGAGCATTGAGTGTTCTCATGTTGTGCAGGCGATCGGCAAGCTTGATTACGATGACGCGGATGTCCTTGCTCATGGCAACGAACATCTTTCTGATGGTGGCAACCTGCTCATCGGTGAGGTTTTCCACCTCGATACGGCTGATCTTGGTGACGCCGTCGACCAGCTCGGCAACCTGCTCTCCGAACATATCGAGAATCTGATCGGTGGAAGCCGCCGTATCTTCGATGGTGTCATGCAAAAGGGCCGCACAAAGCGTTTCGGCGTCCATGTGCAAATCGGCCAAGATCAACGCCACTTCGACCGGATGAGCGATAAAAGGCTCACCCGACTTGCGTGCCTGATCTTTGTGTGCCGCTTTGGCAAACTCGTAAGCTCTGCGACAAAGGGCTACATCAGCGGGTTTGAGATAGGTTTTGATGTTCTCTTCGAACAAAACGAAGCGCTCTTCGGGATCGGGCCAGGCGTGGGTATCTACCAAGCCGTGTCTGGACAGCTCGACGACATTGGCGCCGGATGATTTGTTTTCCGAGTGTTCCATGGCCCCTCCCTTCCGTTTATATCGACCGTTATTTTGATTCGAACATTTTACACGCACAAACGCACGACTTGAACCTTCATTGACGCAAGCGAGGCGATGCGCAGGCCCAAGTCGATGCTTGATTTAATACATATATCCGTTGGGGATGATGGGATGACTGATTCGCACATGCAGGCTTTCCTCATTCGAAGACAAAACCCACTCCTTGAACCTGACAAAGGTGTCCTTTTCTCCCATGCCTTCGCGATAGCGGACGCTGTCGGTCAAATCACGTTTGGGAGCGTTGTCGACGACACGCACCATACGAATAACCCGTCCGTTTGCATAAGCAATATGGGTTTCTATCAAACCCAGTTCACGAAACACCGTCATGCCGCAGGCAACCGATTGAGGCGTAAGCGCAAAGCCGTCCTCGGTGGTTTTCTTGGCGACGTCCTCGCTTGTCATGATGAAATATTCGTCATGTGCCGCGCGGGCAATCCCCTGCATCTTTTTGAGTTGGCGATACACATGGGCCATGGCATCGCGTTCGGGCGTGGATTCGTCCAAAATCTCGCGGTTGATGGCCTCGTCCTGCTTGCCGAACAAAAGATGGATGTATGCGGGTTTGCCGTCTCTTCCGGCACGCCCGCTCATCTGGTTGAACTCCACCTCGGAAAACGGCATGTGATACAAAACCACATGGCGGACATTGGGGATGTTCACACCCTCCCCGAACGCCGATGTGGCAATCAAAACCTTAAGGGTGTCGTTTCTGAACAACTCCTCGATGCGATCGCGCTCCGCCTTGGACAGATCGGCATTGTAAAAGCCGATGAGCGGAGCCATCTGGGGAAGATATTTGCGCAAAGTACGTGCCAAAGAAACGGATTGCTCACGCGAATTGACGTAGACGACCGTCTTTTCTCCCGTGGCGACCAAACCGGCCAAATACTCATCCTTGTTTTTGATATTGCGGCGATCGTCGACAAACAGATTGTCACGGGAAGTCTCGTCAATGACGTGGTCTTGCACGGGCAAGGTCGCATCGATGTCTTTGACGACATCGTCGGGTGCCGTGGCGGTAAGCGCCAGCACCGTGGGATTGCCCAACAGCTTGGCAACTTCGCCCAGATGGGCATAAGCTTCACGCTCTCCGGCCTTTGCCGAATAGATATGATGAGCCTCGTCGATGACCAAAAAACCGATACGGTCGCATTTGGCAAACTGTGCCACATGGAAATCCAAGAACTCGGGAGTGGTTAGCACGATATCCACATCGCCCATGCGCAGGTTTTCGAAAACACGCATGCGTTCTTCGGGGGTGCTTTCTCCCGTCAAAACCTCGGTCACGATTCCGAACGGCTCAAGCGCGTTGGTCAAATGATGCGCCTGATCGGCGATAAGAGCGCGCAAGGGATACACGAATATGCTCGCTTGGTGATTGGCGAGCGCCATACATGCGGCATTTACCTGGAAAATCAGGCTTTTGCCGCGACCCGTTGCCATGACCGCAAGCACGCTTTTGCCGTTACGGCAGTCATCCAAAGCCTTTTGCTGAGATTCATGCAAATGTGCGTCACCGATAAGCGCACGCACGACCGCATCTTCCAAATCCTTGGGGTCTTGCTGTGCGCGTGCTTCCCAGGAATAACGGTTGAGCATGCGTTTGACCGAAGCCACGTCCTCACTGTTGGATACCGGATTATGGTCTGCGGAAAACTCGCGGGAGTCCTCGCTGTACAAGCCGGAGACAAAGGTCATGTCATCGGCATCAAAGCATGCCTCGAGTGCGGCACATGTCTTTGCCGGAGAGATGGTACGAAGCATCGCCTTGACGTTTTTCCTGCCTCTCCACTGCTCGACGGCAACCTCAAACGCCACGTTGACGACGCTTTCGTTTTGGAGAATATCGGCGATATCCTCACAATGAAACATGATGGCCGGAATCTGGGCACGTCCGTTGCTGAGCAAACAGGAAAAATGGTTTTTGTTCTCCCCGACCGCCCGGCAATTATCCAAAATGACGTTTTGGGCCAAGAAAAGCGGTTCTTCGTTTTCCTGACCGAACGGTGCCAACGCGTCGAGTGCCTCCACGTTGTCTTGGGTCAGCTCATCCAACTCCACCGTCGCATCGATGGTGACCATCGGATGAAACTCTTTGTCGGGAAGCGTATCCATGTAGGCGCACAAACGCTCGGTAAACTCCTTGAGTTTGTCGGTTTTGACGGTAACGCCGACCGCAGCCTCATGTCCCCCGAACCGTATCGTCAGATCGGACACGGATTCTATCGCACGAAACAGATTGACGTCGCCGATGCTTCTGCCCGAACCGCGCGCCTCATCTCCGTCGACGGTAAACAAAATGGCCGGAACACCGTACATATGGACAAGGCGGCTGGCAACGACGCCCTTGACGCCTTCATGCCATCCCTGCCCGCTTACCACCAAAACACGCTGACCATGATAAACCTCGGCAGCCTGTTGTTTGGCAACTTCGGATAGTTCCGATTCGATGGCGCGGCGTTTGTCGTTTGTCTGCTCGAGCTGTTCGGCCAAATCGGATGCGATGTCAAAATCATCGGACATCAATACGTTTAAAGCAAGCTGGGCGTTTCCCATTCTGCCTGCGGCGTTGAGGCGCGGAACGAGAGAAAAACTCAGGTTGGTGGAGGTAATCTCTTTATCGGAGACATGTGCCGCGGCAATCAAAGCGGCCAAACAGGGACGGGGCCTGTCGTTTATCATCGCCAGACCCTCGGCCACCAAAGCACGGTTTTCTCCGACCATGGGCATCAGATCCGCAACGGTGCCAAGCGTCGCAAAATCCAAATAGTCATGCCAAAGATACGGCAGTCCCATGCGGGCACCG
>JAGCZM010000024.1 GCA_017960005.1 Eggerthellaceae bacterium | reverse complement strand
CTTAATCAAAGAAATACCGTTTGCCTTATGCAGCGCAAACATTTCGCAAATGAGCAGACAGGCATTGATCGCGTCTTTGTCCCTCACATGTGTCCCGCTCAGATAACCGCAGCTTTCCTCGAACCCGAACACGAAGCGTTCGCTTTGCTTTTTTTCTTCGAGCAAAGCAATTTGCTCGCCGATGTATTTGAATCCCGTGAGCACATCGATGACCTCAACGCCGTAATAAGCGGAAATCGATTCGACCAGATCGGTGCTGACGATGGTTTTGACCATGACGGGAGATGCGGGCATGGAATGATGTTTTGTCCTGCGCATGCATACGTAATCGAACAGCAGAATCGCGGTTTCGTTGCCGGTGAGCAAACGGTATCCCCCATCGGCGTTTTCGTCATGGACCGCAATGGCAACGCGGTCGGCATCCGGATCCGTCGCGATGAAAAGCTCCGCTTTGTATCGTTTTGCGTATTCCAGGCCCAAAGCCATGGTTTGGGCGGATTCGGGATTGGGGTATTTGCATGTCGGGAAATCCCCGTCGGGCATGCTTTGTTCTTCCACCGGGATGATTCGGGTAAATCCCGCATCGGCAAGCACGCGCATGACCGATTTGAATCCGGTACCGTTTAACGCGGAATACACGATGGGAACATCCTTGGGAGGACACTCGTCAAACAGCAACCCGAACGAAAGCTCCTCTTTGACATATGCCTCGAAAAACTCCTCGCCGATATACTCGATCAAACCCTCGTCGAGTGCCTTATCAAAAGCAAGGTATTCGACATCCTCAAACGGGTCGAGACAATTGATGGATTGTTGGATGGCGGCTGCAACATCGGTGGTTACCTGGCAGCCCGTCTTGTCGTAAACCTTGTAGCCGTTATAGGCGGCGGCGTTGTGACTTGCCGTCACCATCACACCGGCGTCGCATCCGAAACATCTCACCGCATAAGACAGTGCAGGTGTGGGCATCAACTCGGCAAACAGATACACATGCAATCCGGCAGCCGCAAATACCGAAGCGGAAAGACGCGCAAACTCCGCGGAATGATGACGGCTGTCAAATGACACGGCAATGCTTTTGCCTCCCGTCAAAACCGTATGGTTTGCCAAACCCTGCGAGGCTCGGGCAACCGTATAGTCGTTCATGCGGTTGGTACCGGGACCCATGATGCCGCGAAGTCCCGCGGTACCGAACTCCAGATCGGTATAGAAAGCATCGACGAGCGTCTCTTCATCCATCGCGGCAAGTTCATCTGCGTATCGATGGGCAAAGCGACACCAACGATCGTATCGCTTGCGGATTTCCGAAGAGATCATTTGTTTATCGGTTGCGCTCATGTATTCCTTGTTTCATACGGGCAGATTCGTATTGTATCTCACCCGACAAAAACAGGCCCGGCCGCAATATGCGACCGAGCCTTTTCACATCAAAGATAAAGCTTATGCGCTCATCGTTTCTTTGAGCGATTATGCGGCCTTCTTGGCAGCTGCTTTTTCGGCACGACGGATTTCCGAAGCGTCGACGCAAACCGCGCAAGCCGCGTCGCCGGTGACGTTGACGGCGGTACGCATCATGTCGAAGATGCGGTCAACACCGTAGATCAAGCCGATGGCGGCAATCGGGATACCGCAGGATTCCAAAACCATGGCAAGCATAATCATGCCGGAACCGGGAACGCCGGCGGTGCCGATGGAAGCGACAACAGCGGTCAAGACGATGGTGAGAATCTGACCGATGGTCAAATCGATACCGAGGATCTGAGCCAAGAAGATGGCGCAAACGCCTTGATAGATGGCGGTACCATCCATGTTGATGGTGGCACCCAAAGGAAGAACGAAGCTGGTTACTTCTTTGGATACGCCCATCTTAGCGTTGCATTCCATGTTAACCGGCAAGGTGCCGACGCTGGATGCGGATGCGAATGCCAAACCGAACGCGGGAAGCTGGTTCTTGAAGAACTTCAGAAGCGACATCTTGGAGAAGATCTTGATCATTGCCGAGTAAGTGACAACGGTATGCAAGATCATGACCAAGTACGCGACCACGATAACCCACAAAAGCGGCAACAAAACATCGGCGCCGTATTTTGCGATGACGGGCGCAATCAAACCGAACACACCAATCGGAGCGATTGCAATGATCCACTGCATGACCTTGATGCATACGTCATTCATGGAATTGCAGAAATCGGCAACGGGTTTGACCTTTTTACCCAAGGCAACCATTCCGAAACCGAACAGCAATGCGATGACGATAATCTGAAGCATCGTGGCGTTGGCCAAAGGAGCGATGATGTTGCTCGGGAAGATGCCGATCAACGTATCGATGGGATCTGCGGTCTTTGCCTCATAGGTAAACTCTTCGGCAGGCAGCTCGTAGCCCATGCCGACGTTGAGCAACATGGCAAACACAACACCCAAAGTTACGGCAACCGCGGTGGTGCAAAGGTAAAACGCGATGGTTTTGCCACCGATGATGCTGACCTTCTTGATGTCGGACAAGGAAATGATGCCGGCGACCAAGGAGAAGATGACAAGCGGAACAACGATCAACTTAACCAAGTTCAAAAAGATCGTGCCCAGAGGAGCGATGTATCTGTTAGCGATGTCAACCGTGTCGGTGACCTGGAACAGAATACCCGCACCGATGCCCAAAACGAGGGCAACCAGAATCCATGTGGTCAAACCGACGCGTTTGAACCAGGATTCCTTTTTAGCTGACTTTTCCTCAGCTTTTGCGATTTCTTCTGCCACGAAATCCCCCTTTCGAAAAAGATACCGTAGGTAAGTATATCGATTTTTGCTATAAGGAAATGCCGATTAACTCAAAAACCAAATGGAGCGCAAAAATGAACAGAACCAACAATATGACCGGCTTTAAGACCTTGGCACCGTTTTCGGTAAAGAACTTCGCGCCGAGATAGTTTCCCGCTATCGAAAACACTCCCGCAATCAATCCCAAAACGATCCATACTCCTCCGTTTATCAGATAAACGAACAAGGCCGATGCGTTGGTGGTCAGGTTGATGATTTTGGTCGCTCCGGCGGCGTGCTGCGCGCTCATGCGGGCAACTCCGATAAACAGCAGCATCAAAAACGTTCCGGTTCCCGGTCCGTAAAAGCCGTCGTAGAGCCCTATAGCCAAGGAAATGAAAATGCAGACGATGACGAGTTTTTTGAACTCAAGCGGCTCTCCGTCTCCGGTCACGGAATCTTTTTTGAGGACATAGAAGGCAGCCACGGGAATGACGGCAAGCATGAATATCATCAAAACGGTATCCGAAGCGATGATGGTCAAACGCGCCCCGATGACCGAACCCAGAAGCGCAAAGGCAACCGAAGGCAAAACGACCTTCCATTGCACGAATCCTTCTTTGAGATATTTGAGGGTGGCGACCAGCGTGCCCATCGTGGCGCCGAGCTTGTTGGTGTAGATGGCGTTATGTACCGGAACACCCGCCAAAAGATACGCGGGCAAAGAGATCAGGCCTCCGCCTCCGGCGATGGCATCCACGAATCCCGCGAAAAACACTCCCAGGACAATCAAAAGGAGGCCCCACCATTCGATGAGCCCTCCTCCCGTCAATTGAGCGATAAAATCCATTGACCCTTTTCCCAAACAATAAACTTATTTGTGTATCAAGGGCAGAATTTTGCTCTCATTTCGACTTTCTTGCAAGTCGTTTTGTTTCTTGGAACCTCTCGTCCAAATCGCATAGCCGTAGAACGCGTTGATAAAGTAAGCGGCCCACATGACCGTCAACACCGCCGCGGAAGGACCGCCGCCGGCAAGACGGAGAATCCACATGACCAAACTCAAACCGTCAAGGACGATATACAAGGTGAACTGCTCGCGATAACGAAGCATCATCAATATTGCCGCCACGATGGCAAGCACGTTGGTCGTGCCGTCGATATAGGGCGTGTTTTGTCCCGGGATCAAACTGAGCACGTATCCCGTTGCCGCGGAAAGAGCGGCCACACCCACAACCAGGATGACGGTTTGCCAT
>JAGCZM010000003.1 GCA_017960005.1 Eggerthellaceae bacterium | reverse complement strand
TGACCTTGATGCCGGTTTCGAAGATCTCGGTCTTGGTGGCCAAGGTCTCGTAGGCGGGTGCCGGATGGTGGATGGGCATCCACAAGTCGATTTCGGGCATGGGTTTGCCGTCTACGGGCTGACCCAGCACGTTCCAAATGCGGCCGAGCGTGTTGGGACCGACGGGCATCTTGATGGGTGCGCCGGTATCAACGGCTTCGACACCGCGGGTAATGCCATCGGTAGATGACATTGCGACCGTACGGACGAGATCGCCACGCAAGTGCGACTGCACTTCCAAAATGGTATCGACCTGTCCGATGGCGGTATCTGCGTGAACCGTCAGGGCGTTATAAATAGCGGGCATCTGATCGGACGGAAACTCAACGTCCACAACAGCGCCGACGATGCGGACAATACGTCCGATTGCACCCTTTTGTTCCGCTGCTTTTTGTTTTTCCTTTGCCATTTATTCCTCCAATGCCGCGGCACCACCGACGATTTCGTTGATTTCCGTCGTAATGGCACCTTGGCGGACGCGGTTGTAAATCCTGGTCAACGTATCGACCATCTCGTTGGCATTATCGGTTGCCGATTTCATGGCAGAACGCCTTGCGGCCTGCTCGCCTGCCGCAGAATCGATAAGTGCGTGATATACGGTGGTGCGCACATAGGCGGGCAACAGAGAATCAAGCACTTCTCCGGCATCGGGCTCAAACTCCGAAGAGCTTGCGACCGTCTCCTCGTTCTGCTTTTTGTTTGCGGTCAAAGTCGAGACGTCGACGGGAAGCACCTTCTCCACACGCAAAACCTGCTCTGCGGCATTCTTTGCGTGGTTGTAGATGATGACGACCTCGTCGAGCTCGCCTGCCACGTATTTGTCGATGGCATAGGCGGATATCTCGTTTGCTTCTTCCACGGTGGGATCGGCGGAAAGATCCTTGAACTCCATCACCGGCTCTACTTTGCGGTAACGGAAATAACCCAAGGCCTTCTTACCGCAGGCAATGACGCTGACTTCGGCGCCTTGCGCCCGCTTTTCCTTCAAGATGGATTCGGCTTTGCGCAGGACGTTTGAGTTGAAACCTCCCGCCAAGCCCCTATCCGACACGACAACCACGATGAGCACGTTTTTCTTATCGGCGTGTTCAACCAACAGCTGGCTTTCGTTACCGGAAGTTTGCGCGGCAACGTTGGTCAGCATTTCCATCATGGAATCCGAATAAGGCGTAGCCGCTTCCACGCGCTCGGTCGAGTGGCGGATCTTCGCGGCCGCAACCATCTGCATGGTACGGGTGATCTGCCTTGTCGACTTGACGGAGCGGATGCGCCTATCTATGTCGTGTAGGTTCGGCATTTTCCACCGACCTTATTTGCTCACCTGAAACTCCGCTTTGAAATCCGCGAGAGCGGCTTTAAGCTCGGTTTCAATGGACTCGGTGAACTTCAATTCTTTGCGGAGTTGCTCGACGATACCCGCTTTGTGGGTATTGATAAACTCGAGCATTTCTGTGCGGAAACGAACGACATCGCTTACGGGAATGTCATCCAAGAATCCTTGGTTACCCGCATAAATCGCAATGGCCTGGTCGTAAACGGGCATCGGGTTGTATCTGCCCTGTTTGAGCAACTCGGTCATGCGGGCGCCACGATTGAGCTGACGCTGGGTTGCCTTATCCAAGTCGGAACCGAATTGGGTAAATGCCTGCAACTCGCGATAGGATGCCAAGTCCAAACGCAATGAACCGGCAACTTGCTTCATGGCCTTGATCTGCGCGGAACCACCGACGCGGCTTACCGAAATGCCGACGTCGACGGCGGGACGATGACCTTGATAGAACAAGTCGGTCTGCAAATAAATCTGACCGTCGGTAATGGAAATGACGTTGGTCGGGATGTATGCGGATACGTCGCCTGCCTGGGTTTCGATGATGGGCAAAGCCGTCATGGAACCGGCACCGTTGTCGTCATTCATCTTGACGGCGCGCTCCAACAAGCGTGAATGCAAGTAGAAAACGTCGCCGGGATAAGCCTCGCGTCCGGGAGGACGATGCAGCGTCAACGACATCTGACGATAAGCGACCGCCTGTTTGGAAAGGTCGTCATAGATGATAAGCACATGACGTCCGGGATTTTCCTTGGAAGCGGGCTTGCCGTCTTCGCCGTTGTACATGAAGTACTCGCCCATGGCAGCGCCTGCCATCGGAGCGATGTATTGCACAGGAGCGGAATCCGAGGCGGTTGCCGATACGACGATGGTGTAATCCATGGCGCCGTAACGGTTGAGCGTCTCGACGATCTGCGCCACGGTGGAAGCCTTCTGACCGATGGCAACGTAGATGCAGATCATATCCTGACCCTTTTGATTGATGATGGCATCAACCGCAATGGCGGTCTTGCCGGTCTGGCGGTCGCCGATGATAAGTTCGCGCTGACCGCGGCCGATGGGAATCATTGAATCCACGGCCAAAATACCGGTTTGCATCGGCTGATGAACCGGTTTACGGGAAATAACGCCGGGGGCCTTGAACTCCACGGGACGATACCCTTCCGGAGTGATGGGTCCCTTGCCGTCAATAGGCATACCCAAGGGGTTCACGACGCGGCCGAGCATGCCCTTGCCGACGGGAACCTCCACAACACGACCGGTTGTTTTAACCATGTCGTTTTCCCTGATTGCGGTGACGTCACCGAGCAAAACGGCGCCTACCTCGTTTTCTTCGAGGTTTTGGGCCAAGCCGAATACCGTCTTGCCGCCTTCGCCCGTAAATTCGAGCAATTCACCCATCATCGCACCCTTGAGACCGTCGATACGTGCGATACCGTCACCGACCTGGGTAACGACACCGACCTCGCGTGCTTCCAGACTGGTCTCGATTTGGGCAAGCTGCTTGCGCAGCGCAGCGTCGATGGATTTAGCGGTGATCTCTGTCACTAGCTTTCACCTCCATCTGATGATTTCTTAAGCAAAGTACGTGCGTTCTCGATTTGAGTGAACACGCTTGCATCGATTCTTTTGCCATTGGCACTCATGAGAATTCCGCCCAGAATCGATTTGTCGATGCGCTCACGGAGCACAATCTCGGTTCCCAATTCCGAAGCGGCTTTTTTGATAATGATGTCGCGCAAGTGATTGTCAAGCGCCACAACGGTAACAACGTCAACGACCGTTACATGGAGTTTCTCCTGCAGCACGTCGACAAACACCGGCTCGACCTGCGCAAGCAAGTCCATCTCGCGACGCTCGGCCATCAGGGCAAGCATGTCCCTGAACTCCGAAACGCATTCGGTGAATGTTTCGCGAGCCATGGTGTTTCTTTGTTCGGGGCTGTAAGCCAAACTGCACAAAGCTTCGATCAAAGTGGCGTTGCCGCGAATGATCCGCACTACCTGCTCTATCTCGTCGCGCACTCTCAAGACGGCGTCTCTGCCGCCGGATTCGAATACGCTGTAGAACAGCACGGACGCATACGTTGCGACCTTTTCTTTTTCAACAAGGCGATTACTTGGCATTGAAACTACCTGCCTCGTTTACGTAGCGCTCGATTATCGCGCGGTGTTCTTTATCGCTTAAGTCGGATGAGACCAGACGTGCGGCAACATCGCACGACAGATCGACTACCGACTCCTGCAATTCGGCCACAGCGGCCTTCTTCTCGGTTTCGATGGCTAATTTGGCTTTCGCAATCATGTTGTCCGCTTCGGCTTGTGCCTTTGCGGTTATGTCCGCTTTGAGCGCCTCACCGGCTTGCTTTGCCTCGGCAACGATTTGGTAAGACTCCTTCTTGGCATCGGCCAATTGCTGCCTGTACTCGGCAAGCAAACGCTCGCTCTCGATACGGGCGGCTTCGGATTCTTCCAACTGCTGCTTGATTTGACTGTCGCGTTTTTTCACGATACCGTCAAATACCGGCCAGCCGAACTTAGCCAAAATGATGAGCACGATGATGAAGGCGATGAGCATCGGAATGAATTCATTCATGTCAGGCAAAATGACAGCAACGCCGCTCTTTTCTTCGGCAAAAGCCAAAGAAGGAAGCGCGCAAATGACTGCAAAAGCGCTGCTTACGACCGCAAGCGCCTTTACCATGCCCTTCTTTGCTCCTTTGTTCACGTGCACACCTTCTTTCTCAGGTCCTGATAAACGTTTCTTTTGAATACGACCTAGAAAATAAAGGTAAGCACGAAGCCAATCAAAGCAAGTGCCTCAGCCAAAGCGCCGAAGATCAACGCATTGGTGAACAGTCTGCCGGCCATCTCGGGCTGACGGGCAGCACCGACGCAAAGACCGTAGCCGCAAAGACCCAGACCGATGCCGGGGCCGATGGTGCCCAGACCGTAACCGACGATCTTCAGGGCTGCAATTGTCATAATTGTTTCCACGTTTCCTCCTTTAACTTCTCCGGGGTCCATTCCCGAAGACTTTGTCTTGTATATACCGCCGACTCTTTGTCGGATTGGTACCGAACGGTATTAATGCTCTCCGGTCGCCAGACCGATGTAGACGGCCGAGAGTATCGTAAATACGTATGCCTGCAGGAATGCGACCAAGCACTCGAGCACATACATGATGAATATGAACAAGAACCACACCACGCCGGGCAGTGCCGTAAGCGGAGATGCGAACAAAATGGCGTCAAGCACAAACACCTGGGTCATGATGGCAAAGATGCCCAAGATCATATGGCCCGCGAACATGTTGCCGTAAAGTCGGACGGCCAACGTAAGCAGACGGATGACCAGTGAGAAGAATTCGAAAAACCAGATGACGGGAACCATGGGTTTGGGAAGACCGTGCGGAGCGATGGCCTTGATGTATCCCCAACCGCCCTTGGCCTTCACGCCGTAGAAGTTGAAATACACAAAAGAAATCAATGCCAGTGCCCATGTCACCGAAAGCGTTCCGGTGGCCGTCTTGGTACCGGGGATCAAACCGATGACGTTGGCAAGCAAGATGAAGAAGAACAGCGTTGCCAAAAACGGCATGTGCTTTTCGTAACCGTGTCCGATGGCGCCTTCGCCCATGTTGCGGCGTATGGCATCATAGCCGTACTCAACCATGCTGGCGAACTTGTTTTTGGGAACCAAGGTGATCTTCTTTGCCGCGATCAAAACGATGGCGACGAGCAGAACAATGACGATGAACATCCATAAGGTGTATTGGGAGATGCTCCAGGGCCCTAACTGGAACACGACAGCCGAGTTAAACGATTCGCTCAGCTCTTCAATCGGGGCGACAATATCCGCTAACGGATTGCCGGTCAAACCCTCCATGCTTTCCTCCTGCTATTTACGAACCATGCGGGTGATCGCGAACACGATCACACCCACGAAAAATGCGGCGACTTCCGCAATCGCAAACGGAATGACTTGCTCATGGGCAATTCCGTTGCAAACCAGAAGCGCCACAATCAAAATCGCCATCGAGACCGCGATTGCCAGCACAAACACCAGCAACAGCCCCATGGTATTGGTGGCGGGAACGCGTTTGACCAAAAAGGTGCTTGCCCATAACGGAACCATGGCCAATGCCCCGAACAAAACACCCAACAAAATCGGTAAGATCACTTGTCTTTCCTCTGCCGATACAAACGCGCAAGGCAATAAAGCCCTCACGGACACGAATACGGGCATTGTAGACTATTGAGGGGCATTCCCTTTTGACAGCTGCGGCAAAACGCCAAAAATCAACGGCGGCAACACAAGATAAAAACAAAGCACCGGACGCTTTGCATTGCCGGTGCTTTGAGCATAATCGTTTTGGGAATCTTTATTCGCAGAAAACTCTTACTTTGATGCCCGCTTCGCGAAGCATCGACATCGACAACTCGTCATCATAGGGGTTTTGATAAACGATTTCGGTGATGCCGGCATTGATGAGCATCTTGGCGCATACCACACACGGTTGCGTGGTGATGTATATGCATCCTCCCGAAATATCGACACCATAGCGGGCTGCCTGGATGATGGCGTTTTGTTCGGCATGAAGCCCGCGGCATAGCTCGTGGTTTTTACCGGACGGAACGCCGAGTTGCTCACGGAGGCAACCGACCTCGGAGCAATGGGCTATACCGGTGGGCACGCCGTTATAACCGGTGGCAAGCACGCGGTGATCCTTGACGATGACCGCACCGACGGCACGGCGCAGGCAAGTGGTACGGCTGGCGGCATGATGCGCCATCGCCATGAAGTATTCGTCCCAAGTCGGTCTTTGCTTATCGGGCATGATGCGATACCTGCTTTCGTTATTTCGTGCCGAATATTCTGTCGCCGGCATCGCCCAGACCCGGAACGATGTAGGCGGCCTCGTTGAGGCCCTCATCGATGGCGCAGGTATAGATGTGTACATCGG
>JAGCZM010000023.1 GCA_017960005.1 Eggerthellaceae bacterium | reverse complement strand
TAGTCGTTGGTGGAGTATAGGGGGCTCGAACCCCTGACCTCAGGCTTGCAAAGCCCGCGCTCTCCCAGCTGAGCTAATACCCCATTAAATAAACGCTCCACCGGCAACTCGGCTCACGATGGGGCGTTTATCACAAAAGAGGTGGTGGGCCCGAATGGATTTGAACCAGCGACCTCACGCTTATCAGGCGTGCGCTCTAACCAACTGAGCTACGGGCCCACAAAAAAGTGCGTTGCATACTTTACGCCTTTTAATGAAGCGGGGTCAAGGAAAAATTACCTCGACCCCGCTCAAATGCTTTGATTTAAAGTCGGCGATTAAAAGTCTTCGTCGGCATAATCGCCGTCGAGGACCTCTTGCTCTTCGTCGTCGTCTTCCTCGAAGTCCTCCCCGAATTCTTCTTCGCTCTCGCCTTCCAAGTCCTCGAGCTCGAGTGCTTCTTGTTGTTGGGCCTTCTTCTGCTTTCTGCGAAGCGCAACTTTATCTTCGTCGTCATCGGCAATAGCGATGGCCGCCACTCTGTCTTTGGCACCCACATCCATGATCTTGACACCGGTGGTGTCGCGACCCTGCTCGGTTATTCCTTTGACGGAAGTGCGAATGACGATGCCGGATTCGGTGATGAGCATGATTTCGTCATCGACTTGGACGACCTTCATGGCGGCAAGTCTGCCCTTCTTCTCGGTCATCTTGAACGTGGAAACACCCTGTCCTCCTCTGTGCTGGAGCGGGTATTTCTCAACCTGAGTACGTTTGCCGTCACCGTGTTCGGTGATGACCAAAAGCCTGCTTCCCGTCGTCGCGATTTCCATACCGATGACCTTGGCGCCGTTGGGAAGTTCCATACCCTTGACACCCATGGTGTCTCTGCCCATCGGACGGGCTTCTTTTTCGTCCCAACGGATGGCTTTGCCTGCCGAAGAAACCATCATGACGCTCTCTCCCGCAGAAACTCTCTTGACCGAGATGAGTTCGTCTCCTTCTTTGAGGCTGATGGCGATAAGGCCGTCTCTTCTGGTACGGTCATAGAGTTTCATGCTGGTCTTTTTGACCATACCCTGAGAGGTTGCGAACATCAGGTACTCGTTTTCCGGGAAATGCTTGCTCGAGATGATCGCGGAAACGTTTTCCGTCTTCTCGAGTTGAAGCAGGTTGACAAGATGGGTGCCGCGCGCATGACGCGATCCTTCGGGAATGTCGTATACCTTCAACCGATATACCTTGCCCGTCGAACTGAAGAACAACATGTATTCGTGCGTGGAGGCCACAAACAGATGCTCCACGAAGTCGTTGTCTTTGAGGTTGGTACCCTGCATGCCTTTGCCGCCGCGACGTTGCTGTTTATAAGTGGCCACGGGGAGACGCTTGATATAGCCGGCTCTGGTAACGGTTACGACCATCTTCTCGTCGGCAATCAAGTCCTCTGCGTTGATTTCTTTTGCCTCGCCGACGATCTTGGTCTTGCGCGGTGTCGCGAAACGACGCTTGACCTCGAGCATTTCTTCCTTGATGACCTTGTGAAGCACGTTTATGTCGGAAAGGATGCTCTTGAAGTAAGCAATTTGCTCGCGCAGTGAGGCCAGTTCCTCTTCGATCTTGTCGCGCTCCAAACCGGTCAAACGACGGAGTTTCATCTCGAGGATGGCATGGGTTTGTTTGTCGCTTAACCCGAACCTTTCGCTCATGCGTTTTGCCGCTTCGGCGTCGGTTTGGGAGGATCTGATTATCGAGATAACCTCGTCGATATTGTCGAGGGCAACGATCAAACCTTCCAAGACATGCTCGCGCGCCTGCGCTTCTTCCAAGTCGTGCTTGGTACGGCGGGTCACGACGTCTTCACGATGCTTGATGTAATAGTGAAGCGTCTCTTTGAGAGACAAAACACGCGGAACGCCGTCCACAAGCGCCAGCATGATGACACCGAAACCCACCTGCAGCTGCGTGTGCTTGAACAGCTTGTTCACCACAACCTCGGGGATGGCGCTGGCTTTCAGGTCGATGATGATGTCTATGCCTTTTCTGTCGGCGGCATCATGGATGTTCGAAATCTCGGAAAGCTTCTTGTCGCGGACCAGTTCTCCCAGTTTCTCCAAAAGACGCTTGCGGTTTACCTGGTAGGGAACCTCTTTGATGACAATGGATTTTCTGCCGTTTTTGGCTTCGACTACTTCGTGCTTGGCTCGGATGGTCAAAGATCCTCTGCCGGTTTCGTAAGCATCGATAATACCTTGGCGGCCGGTGATGATGCCTCCTGTCGGGAAATCGGGACCCGGCATCACTTTCATCAATTCTTCGGTAGTCACGTCGGGGTTGTCAATCATCAAGCAAGCCGCATCGATACTCTCCCCCAGATTATGAGGAGGTATGTTGGTTGCCATACCGACGGCGATACCGTTGGAGCCGTTGACGAGCAGGTTGGGAAAACTTGCCGGCAAAACGGTCGGTTCGGTCAAGGTCTCGTCGTAGTTGGGCATCATGTCGACGGTTTCTTTCTTCCAGTCCTCCAGAAGAGATTCGCCGGCCTTGCTCAACCTTGCTTCGGTGTAACGCATGGCCGCGGCGCTGTCTCCGTCGATGGAACCGAAGTTGCCGTGTCCGTCTACCAAAGGAACACGCAAACTGAACGGCTGGGCCAAACGAACCATGGTGTCGTATACCGCAACATCACCGTGAGGATGGTATTTACCGATTACGTCACCGACGGTACGTGCGGATTTCATGTGGGGTTTGGTGGAATTGAATCCTGCGACATCCATCGCGTACAAGATGCGACGATGAACGGGTTTCAAGCCGTCTCGGACATCGGGCAAAGCGCGGGACACGATAACGCTCATAGAGTACTCCAAAAACGATGCCTGCATCTCCTTGCCCAGATAAGAACTGATGACGGTGGTGCCGCTGCCTCCGTTGGCGTCTTTAACGACTTCGCCGTGAGCCTTGGGCATGTTGTCCGTCATGGCTGCAACCCTCATCTCTTCGGAGACATACCGAGGCTCTTCTTCCTCAAGCTCTTCTTCGTTTTCCTCTTCATCGTCGTCTTTCATATCTTCGATGCGTGCATGACGTCCGAGCGAAGGGGTGCTCTTTATCTTTTCCAATGCTTCGTCTTGATCTTCCACGAGATCTTCTTCGTCCTCGTCTTCCCAACTGTCGTAATCTTCGATGACATGAGCGCCGTGTTTGCCGATGACCACGTCATCGTCTTCTTCTTCGTCTGTCCAAGAATCGATTTCGGGAATGGACTCGTCGTCGTTTAAGAAATTATCGAATTCGTCTGCCATATTCTGTCGCCCCCTTCCTTAAATATCCAAGAAGCGGACGTCTCTGGCGTGCTTCTGTATAAATTCTTTGCGGGGCTCAACCTGATCACCCATCAGTTCGCTGACGACGCGCTCCGCTTCGGCTGCGTCGTCGATGTTAACCTGCAAAAACGTTCTGGTTTCGGGATCCATGGTGGTTTCCCAAAGCTGCGAGGGGTCCATTTCGCCCAAGCCTTTGTAGCGCTGGACGTTCCATTTGTCCGCACCGCCCATTTCTTTCAAAACACGGTTCAGGCTTCCCTCGTCATAGATGTAGCGCTCCACTTTGCCTTTGGAACTGTTTGCTTTCTTCAGTCCGAAAATCGGCGGTTGCGCAATATAGATATAGCCGCGGTCGATAAGTTCGGGCATATAACGATAGAAGAAGGTCAACAGCAGACACCTGATGTGCGCACCGTCGACATCGGCATCGGTCATGATGACGATGCGATGATATCTCGCCGCATCTGCGTTGAAATCGTCTCCGATGTTGGTGCCGATGGCGGTTATCAAACTCGAAATCGTCTCGGAGGACAACGAGCGATGCAATCCGGCACGCTCTACGTTTAGGATCTTTCCGCGAAGAGGCAGTATCGCTTGATATTTGCGATCGCGCGCCTGCTTGGCGCTGCCGCCTGCGGAGTCGCCCTCGACAATGAACAGTTCGGATTCGGTGGCATCTTTGCTGGAGCAATCCGCCAATTTACCCGGAAGAGCGAAGCTGTCCAAAACGCCTTTGCGGCGGGTCATTTCTCTTGCTTTACGTGCAGCCTCACGGGCTTTAAGCGCGGAGGACGCCTTGCCTACGATGCGTTTTGCCGCGGTCGGATTCTCTTCCAGGAATTCTCCGAGTCCCTGCGCCACCGCGTTTTGCACCAACGGACGAATTTCGGTGTTGCCGAGCTTGGTCTTGGTTTGTCCTTCGAATTGAGGATCGTGCAATTTGACGGAAATAATGGCGGCCAGACCCTCGCGGCAGTCATCGCCGGTCAAATTGGCTTCCTTTTCTTTCAGGATGCCGTGACTTCTGGCATAGTCGTTTAAGGTACGGGTTACGGCCTGCTTGAAGCCGTCCATATGGGTGCCGCCCTCATGGGTGTTGATGTTGTTGGCAAAAGCCAATACCGATGCGGTCGAATAAGAAGTCGACCATTGCATGGCAACTTCCACCACGCCCGCAGGCTGTTCGTCGGAAAAATAAATCGGCTTGTTCAGCGTTTCCTTGCCGTCGTTTAACCATTTGACGAAGTCCTGAATGCCTCCCTGGTACTGGAAGGATTCGTTTCTGCAGGGACTGTCTTCGGGGGTACGCAAATCGTGCATGACGATTTTAAGACCACGGTTCAAAAACGCCATTTCCCTGAATCTGTTGGCCAAAGTTTCGTACTCAAACACCGTAGTCTCGGTAAACACGTCCGGGTCGGGCCAAAACGTTACGGTTGTTCCCGTTTTCTTGGATTTTCCGATCTGGGTCAGGGGTTCGACGGTTTTGCCTCTCTCGAAACAAATGCGATACTCCCCTCCGTCTCTGCATACCGTTACTTCGGTTCTCTTTGACAACGCGTTTACCACCGAAACGCCGACGCCGTGCAAACCGCCGGAGACCTTGTAGCCTTCTCCGCCGAACTTACCGCCGGCATGAAGGATGGTCAAAACGACCTCGACGGTGGGTATTTTTTCTTTGGGGTGTTTGTCGACGGGAATTCCTCGTCCGTTGTCGACTACGGTAACCGAATTGTCTTCGTGGATGGTGACATCGATTAAGTCGCAATATCCGGCCAACGCCTCGTCTACCGCATTGTCGACAACCTCATAAACCAGATGGTGCAATCCGCGGGGTCCCGTTGAGCCGATGTACATGCCCGGTCTTTTTCTTACCGCTTCAAGTCCTTCCAGAACCTGAATATCGGAACCGGTGTAGTGATCAGGTTTTGTTGCCACTCACTTGCTCCTTTTGCTTTGTTCGGAGTAATCCCATTTGCGAATAACCCGCAAATCGAACTACAAGCCTTTATCCGTTGAATTATACCACCGAAATCGCTTCTCTAAAACCCCCTATTGCGATTTAAGGCAACCTAGCGCCGTATAAGGCGGCGTTTTTAAAAAATACGAACATTTGTTGGTAGAACCGACAAAGAATTGCGCTATCCCGGAAACGTCTTGATCGACGCTTGTCGGCGTTTTGATTGGATTTTGTTTTGGGGGTTGCGAGCCGAAGCCGTTACTCGGAAAGTTTTTCGAGTTTTTTGGCCTTCATGTCGGCGATCATCGCTTTTTCCAGGGCTTTTCTCAAACCCGGGTTTTCGACACGGCCGACAGCCTCTTTGATCTTCTCTTTTTCTGAAGACGTAAGCTGGGCTTTTGCTTTCAGTTTTGCCTGCTGTTCTTCTTTTTGCTCTTTTTCGTAAGCTTTTCTTTTTCTCATCTCAAACCGCGAGGGATAGGACTTGAACTCGTCCACTTCCTCCCCGTATTTTTCTTTGAGAAAAAGCAGTATCAGTTGCTGTTTGGTGTTGATGTCGCTTCTTATGCTCGCGTCGTTTATATATATGTGAAGCGACTTGATGCCGTTATCTTCGAGTATGTATGCCGCGTTTATGTATTCGAGAACAAAGGGTGCGTTTTCTTTGTAAAGCCGCTTTACGCACTCTTTGAACATCTCCCTGACTTTTTCCGCGCGAAGGGCGGCATATTGTTGTTTTTCGAGATCCTTGTTTTTGCTCAGTAACGGCAACTCTTTCATCAGTTTTTTCGCCGACGCCCCATGGATACCGCCGTTGCGGTATCTCTCGACACTGTATTCGTTTGTCGTCACTTTTTTCTGTGCCATGGCATTAAATGTTTTGCTTGATTGGTCCTTCGGTGAGGTTGTCCAAATAATACACGTCCGCGGACCCGATGAGGTCTGTTGTAACCTCGGAGGTGTCGGTCGTGGTGATAAATGTTTGCAAATCTCCTTTGACGAACTCCAAAAGCGCGCTTCTTCTTTTTTCGTCAAGTTCGCTTAACACGTCGTCCAACAAAAGAATCTGCTTTTCTTTGAGGATGTCTTCTGTCACGGCCGCCTCGGCAAGTTTGTATGCCAAAACTATCGAGCGCTGCTGCCCTTGGCTTGCATATTTCATGGCATCGCGCCCGCTTAGATAAAACCTGATGGTGTCTGCATGGGGGCCGATTGTCGCGCGTTTGCGTGCCGTTTCTTCTGCATACGCTTCTTTTATTGCCGCAAGCATCTTTTCTTTTGCTTGAGT
>JAGCZM010000022.1 GCA_017960005.1 Eggerthellaceae bacterium | reverse complement strand
GACAAGTTCATGAATGCTTTTCTCGTTCCATTCCATCTTCTTATCATCTGCCTTTCCGCCGAAAGTTTTGTCGGTTCATATTTCGAAAGTATACAAGCGCGCCCTATACGTTTGCGCATTTTGAACGATATCACGCAAAAAACAACCCGAAGCGATGCCCGATTCAAGGTGTTTGGGTAAAATTGATACCGCCAAACAAACGATTGAGGGGTGAGCATGAAAACCTTCCAAACGGTGCTTGCGGTTATATTGACTTTCCTCCCTCTCGCGGTGGGTACCGCAATCATCTTTTACGCCATGCCGGAAACCGTTCCCCTGCACTTCAACATCGCGGGAGAACCCGACAAATGGGGCGACAGAATCGATAATTTTGCGATGCTTGCGATTGTCACCGCAACCAATATCATCTTGTTGCTGTGCATCATATTCACCAAACCGGCCATGGACTCCGGCATCGTACACGGCGTATCCAATCCTTTGATCGCCCGCTATATCTTGCTCGGTGCCCTGACATTCATCGACATCCTCATCATCGCCACTCTCATATACCAGACGAACCTGGCGATATCGTACGCATCTTTGGTGGCGCAGTGACGGCATATGCCGTATGAAAAAGTGATATCATACGCACCTGCCGCATTATTACGGCAATCGGGTTGTGGCTCAGCTTGGTAGAGCGCTGCGTTCGGGACGCAGAGGTCGCAAGTTCAAATCTTGTCAACCCGACCATTCCATAAACAAAAGACCGGAAACGTTTCCGGTCTTTTTGCTTTCATATGGTTATTTTTCGCTATTGCTTTCCGAAGTATTTCGCGGCCGACTCGAAGAGTTTCATGTCGTATTGACCCGGCACATTGCGATACAAAAGCTTGCCGATACGCTCGGAGTGACCCATCTTGCCCAAAATGCGCCCGTCGGGAGACAGCAAACCCTCTATCGCCATCATGGATCCGTTGGGATTGTATGTGGTATCCATGGTCGGATTACCCTGCATGTCGACATACTGTGTGGCAATCTGCCCGTTTGTGATCAGATCTTTTATCACGCTGTCGGAAGCGATGAACCTACCTTCACCGTGAGAAACGGCAACGGTATAGATATCGCCGAGAGAAACACCCGATAGCCACGGAGAAGCCGTCGAGCAAATACGTGTGCGAACAAGCTTGGATTGATGACGGCCGATGCTGTTGAACGTCAGTGTCGGACAATCGGCATCGGTGTCGATGATTTTGCCGTAAGGTACCAAACCGAGCTTAATCAATGCCTGGAAACCGTTACAAATCCCCAGCATCAAACCGCCGCGGTTGTCCATCAGATGGCCGACTTGCTCTTTGATTGCCGGGTTTCTGAAAAATGCCGTGATGAACTTGGCCGAACCATCCGGCTCGTCTCCTCCGGAAAAGCCTCCGGGAATAAATACCAAATCGGAACGTCCGAGCGCATCTGCGAACTCGGAAACACTGCGTGCTACATCGCTTGCACTGAGGTTTTTGATAACCATAATCTCCGGATCGATGCCGGCAGACATCAATGCACGTGCCGAATCGTATTCGCAATTGGTTCCCGGAAACACCGGAATGAGCGCCTTGGGATGTGCCTTGCCGAGCACGGCAGGTATGCTCTTTTGCCCATGATACGAAACGGCTTCAACGCTCTTTGTCTCGTCGACGGAAGAATGAGTGGGATAAACACCCGTCAAGACACCGTCGTTTATCGCATAAAGCTCGTCTATGGAAACGCTTTCGTTTGCCAAGTCGACAACGGGATTGTTTTGAGTAACTCCCAACTCGATGATATCGAAGCAGTCACCATCGATTGAGATCCCGTCGCAAAGCTCGGCGATGATAGCGCCGTTGTATTCTTCGAAGAAGTCGAAATCCTTTGCGCTTGCGGCAAATCCGATACGGTTTCCGAAGGACATTTTGGCAATGCCTTCGGCACAATGCGCATCGAGTGCCCAAGATGCGGCTATCTTGCCCTGCTTGACCAGATCGGTAAATATCTCCCAAGTCTTTTTGCAATTGATGCCATACGCAAAGAGGTCTTGAGTTTTATGTGGGGCAAACAGCACGACCTTTCTGTCTGCCTGCTTAAACTCTCCGGTAACCGTTTGCGAAGCGTTGGCCGGAGATACCGCAAACGAAATCAAGGTCGGCGGTACATCCAAATCCATAAACGAACCGGACATGGAATCCTTGCCGCCGATTGAGGCGCATTCCAAAGAAAGCTGCGCATCCAATCCGCCGAGCAACGCCGCAAAGGGCTTGCCCCAACGACTCGGATCCGAACCCAGTTTCTCGAAAAACTCCTGAAAAGAAAGATATACGTCCTTGACGTCGGCACCTGCCGCCACCAGTTTGGCAACGGAGGAAACAACGGAATAAAACGCATTGGCGTATGGGTTTTACTCTCCTTTTGCCAAAATGCGGCATCCCCATGCCATCATGGAGGCGGTTTCGGTGGAATGACCGGGCAAAACCGGCAAAAGCGACGCCATGGCCTGAGCCGGCGTTTGCTGATATTTGCCGCCGAAGGGCATAAACACGGTGCCGGCACCGATGGTCGAATCGAATCGCTCTATCAAACCGCGTCTGGATGCGTTGCTCAAATGTCCCATGCCGGCGCGCAGGTTGCTTTCTCCGCGGTCCTGTATTCCGTCGCCGTCGAATTTCGGGACGCGAACCTTGGAATGTTTCTCGACTCCGTTGGTGTTTAAGAATTCACGGGAAATATCGACGATGGTTTGGCCCTTCCAACGCATGACCAAACGTGCGTCATCGGTTACCGTCGCCACCTGATAAGCTTCCAGATTCTCCTTTTGTGCGGCTTCGATGAAACGCTTCGCATCGGAAGCGGACACCACAACCGCCATGCGCTCCTGAGATTCGGAGATGGCAAGCTCGGTGCCGTCCAAGCCTTCGTATTTCTTACGCACCGCATCCAAATCGATCGATAAGCCGTCAGCCAACTCGCCGATTGCCACCGACACACCCCCT
>JAGCZM010000021.1 GCA_017960005.1 Eggerthellaceae bacterium | reverse complement strand
TAATGATCGCTGCCCATGAACGAAGGAGTACGGGGCGGCATCGGAGGCTCGGGAACGCCGAACAACGAGTTGTTCGGGCTGAACGCATCCTTGTCGCGACGGCCGAACTCGAAACGCGACTGGGAGGCCGCGGGAGCATCTTTGAATCCGGTCGCGATAACGGTGACGCGGATATCCTCGCCGTAGCTGTCGTCGATAATCTGGCCGTAGATGATGTTGGCATCGGGAGCGGCACAGGCATTGATGATGCGGGCTGCCTCATCGACCTCGGTCAAGGTCAAATCGGAGCTGCCTGCAATGGAGAACAAGACGCGGGATGCATTGGAGATATCGCCCTGCATCAAATTGGAATGGGTTGCCATGTTGGCGGCATCGGCGGCTCTCTTCTCGCCGGAAGCGATACCGATACCCATCAAAGCGGAGCCGGCGTCCTTCATGACGGTGCGGATGTCGGCAAAGTCAAGGTTAATCAAGCCCGGGAAGGTAATCAGATCGGTTACGCCCTGGATACCTTGGCGCAAAGTATCATCGGCTACGCGGAATGCCTCAAGCATGCTGGTCTTCTTGTCCATAACCTGAAGCAGTTTGTCATTGGGGATGACGATGAGCGTGTCGACGTTTTGACGAAGAAGTTCGATGCCCTCTTCGGCCTGGTTCTTACGCTGCAAACCCTCGAACGAGAACGGAAGAGTAACGATACCGACGGTCAATGCGCCGATTTCGTCACGGGCAATCTGGGCGACGACGGGAGCGCCACCGGTACCGGTTCCGCCACCCTCGCCGGCGGTGACAAATACCATATCGGAATTTGCCAATGCCTCGCGGATTTGATTACGGCTCTCTTCGGCTGCCTGTGCGCCAACTTCGGGGTTGGCACCGGCACCTAAGCCGCGAGTAATATCCTCACCGATATGAATGGTGATATCGGCATTAGAGCTGAGAAGTGCTTGGCTGTCTGTATTGACGGCGATAAACTGAACGCCGGTGATACCGGCTTCAACCATACGATTGACGGCATTGCCGCCACCGCCGCCGACGCCAACTACTTTGATGATGGCCGGAGAGTCGGAGCTGATTTGAAATGGCATTGCATCCTCCACCTCTATGCTTGCACAAACAAACAGGCTTATAAAGCCTATAAATCAGGGTAATTATATACTTTGAGATAATCTCATGCAATAAAACAATAACGGATGACCTGCGGAAATGTTTACGATTTGCAGGCAACGGCACGCATGCAGACAAATAATGCGGTCGTTATGCCCCGGCGGGAGTGTTTGCATGGTATCCGGTGATGCTTACCGCATTGCTTTGGCAGCGCACAAACAGGTTCTCGAATGAACTCATGTCCCAGGTAATCAGGCCCTTCAGAGGATCGCTCAAATACACCTTGTTTTGCTCTTTGTCATAGCCGTATAAGACCACCGCATGCTCGTTGGAATAGCCTTTGATTCCGCTGATTGCCGATCCGTAGAAACGCGGTGTCGACGTATCGGAAACAAACCATACCACCACCGGATAATCGGCTGCCACAAGCGCATACAAATCGTTGATGCCACAACCGGAGATATTGCTTACCTGCGCCGTTGAAGACTTGGAAACAAGGAAATCTTTGGCCGCTTTTTCTATGGCGGGCGCAAAGCACATATTGTAATCGCTTCCCTTATACGCACCAACCAAATACGCGTTTACGAAATCGTTGGTGGATTTGGGGAGGAAACGATCGTAGATTTCGGTTTTGGATATGTCATAGCCCATATAGCGAAGCACGATGGTCAAAGCAACCGATTCGCATCCGTACTCGAGCTCGGGCTTTTGCATGAGCGCATCGACCCCCGCCGTTATATGGGATGTAGGCAACGCAGGCTCCTCGGGGGGCGCGGTGTTTTCATTGCCGCCCTCCCCCTGTCCGTCGACATCCCCCGAAGTACTTCCTTCGGTACCGCTTTGCTCACCGGAACCGGGATCGGGATTTGACCCACTGCCCGCAGACGGATCGAGTTCGCCGCTTACGGGCGGCTGCGATGTATCGGTCTCATCGCTTTGAGCGGGCTCATCGGTATCATCAGAACCTCCCGAGGAAGGCTCATCGGGCACAACGACCTCGGGATTGTTTGTACCTTCGTCTCCCTCGTCGCCCGTTTGTTCGTCGGACACGGGTATTTCGGCGCCCGTATTCGTATCGTCATCGCTTATGGGCACCGCATCCGGATCTTCTGCCCCATCATCTGACGAATCGACAACGGAATCATCGTTTGTGTTACCGCCGACCTGCCCGATGAGTTCTGATGCCATCTTCCCGAAATCCACCTCTTGCGTTGCCGCCACCAAAACCGGCAAAGCAATCACGACGGCAAGCATTGCCGCTATCATACCCAGCTCGGATTTGATGCTCTTCTTTGTCTTGGGTGCGGGTTTGGATTTTTCTTTGGGCTCGGCCGGTTTTTGAACTTCAATCTCAACCGCCGCAACTTCAACCTTGGATTGCTTTGTCTCTTTGGTTTTTTCGGAAGAAGAACTCTGCTTCTTCTTTTTGGGCTGCTCGACAGCTTGCTGTTTCGGTTTTTCGTTTGTCGGTTGTTTGGGCGCAGAATCTTTTACCGACGTTGTTGTGTCGACAACCTTGGCGCGCGTTTCAAATGAGCTTTTGTTCGTATGTTTACGTGCTTTTTTTGTCATACCGAAAATATACCCGAACAAAGGCCCTCAAAAGAAACAATGCGGTGAATTCTTCGTATATCCGTTGATGACAAAAACAAAAAAGACGGTCCGAGATGACCGTCCCTTGAGATAAAAAATGGCTCCCCGGGTAGGACTCGAACCTACAACCCTCCGGTTAACAGCCGGATGCTCTGCCATTGAGCTACCGAGGAATGCCTAAGCGCTTTGTCGTTTGATTCGGCTTGATGCGCAAGTGCACATTATAACGATTCGGGTACAAGGCGCAAGGAAAAATTTGTTCAAACGATCCAAATCAAACAACCTTTTCAAGGCATAAAAAACCGCAACCCGAAACGGGCTGCGGCATCGATCGATGAGATGGGACAAAACTAGTCGTCCAAGTAATCCTTCAAACGAGAGGAACGCGAAGGATGGCGCAGTTTGCCGAGGGTCTTGGCCTCGATTTGGCGGATGCGCTCTCTGGTTACGCCGAACTCACGGCCGACGTCCTCGAGAGTGTGGGTAACGCCGTCTTCCAAACCGTAACGGCGCACGATGACCAGTCTTTCTCGCTCGGGAAGTTCATCGAGAATCTCGATGATGGCCTCATGAAGCATGGCCGCCGATGCGGCATCGGGAGGAGCGATGGCATGGTCGTCTTCGATGAAGTCGCCCAACTGACTGTCCTCTTCTTCGCCGATGGGGCTTTCCAAAGAGGTCGGTTCCACACTGATTTTTTGGATCTCGCGGACTTTTTCGGGAGTGATGCCCATGGCCTCCGCGATTTCTTCGGGGGTGGGTTCACGCCCGAGCGTTTGCAACAGCTCACGTTGCATACGACCGAGCTTGTTGATGGTCTCGACCATGTGAACGGGAATACGAATCGTGCGGGCCTGATCGGCGATGGCACGGGTAATGGCCTGGCGAATCCACCAAGTCGCGTAGGTGGAGAACTTAAAACCGCGGGTGTAATCGAACTTTTCGACGGCACGAATCAAACCCAGATTGCCTTCCTGAATCAAATCCAGGAAATGCATACCGCGGCCGACATAGCGCTTCGCGATGGATACGACCAGACGAAGGTTGGCTTCGGTAAGCTGCTGTTTGGCGTCCAAACCGGTTTGTTCGATTCGAGAAAGGCGATGGCGTTCCTGGCGATCGAGTTCAATACCGTTTTCTTCGGCCTCTTCGAGTTTGTTTCCGGCCTCAAGACCCGCTTCGATCTTTTTTGCCAGATCGACTTCCTGGGCAGCGGTCAACAACGGCACACGACCGATTTCTTTCAAATACATGCGGACCGGATCGCCGGTGAGCATGGTGACGCCTTCGGAATCGCGCCTGCCGCGACGGGAACCGGAATCGCCCACCTTGGGCAAAACGGATTCGGATACGGCGGCATTGAGTTCCTCTTCGGGAACACCGTCAAGCAAATCGTCTCCCGATTCGACCTGAACATCCAAATCCGGATCGTTCAAATCTGCCTCGGTCATATCCACGTTCAAAGACTCGCTGACCATGGCCTCCTCGTCGAGGGCTTCCTCGCTGGACGCGTATTTCGGTGCTTTGGCTTTGGCCGTCTTTGCGGTCTGCTTGGGCATGGCCTCGGCCAAAACCTCTTCCACGGCCGCTTCTGCTTCCTGCTTGCTGGCTTTACGGGATTTACGCGTTTTGGTTGCCTTCTCTTCGTTCTCTTGAATTTCTACCGGTTCTTCGGAGACATCGGCAACGGGTTCGGGGATGTTTTGTTGAGATTCTTTTTCGGATTTCTTCCTACCTAAACCAAGGCTGAATCTGGGCATGCGGTGTTTCCTTTCGCAATGTGCTGTACGCTCGAAATATTTAACGTTTTATTTTCTCACATCATCTGAGCTTATTTCTCGCAAAATACCTGTTGAAAGGCAAAAGAAATAAGAATTTACAAAATGTCGATCGGATTGATGTCGATGGTGACGTTAACGTCTTCGACGGTCTTTTTCTCTTTGAAATACCCAATAACCGCCGAAGAAATATCCGCGGAATACGGCGCTTTGATGAGCATGTGATAGCGGTAAGCTCCCCTGACCTTCGCAAGCACGCACGGGCAGGGCATCGATATGCTCCATCCTTCCCCCATACCGTCGATGATTGGCTCGAGGTCTGCATAAGCGCTTTGGGCAACGGATGCCGTCTTGGATTGAGATGAACCCCATACCAAAACATTTGCCATGACACAGTAAGGCGGATAGTTGAGGATGGATCTCATCTTGAGTTCCTCATCCATGAAAAGCTCCCGATTGTAAGTCGATGCGGCAACGATGGCGCGCTCGTTTGCGCGATACGTCTGCACGTAAACTTTGCCGGGCAAATCGGCTCTGCCCGCGCGTCCGGCAACCTGCAATATCAAAGAATACGTCCGCTCCCCTGCTCTGAAATCCGGCAGTTTGAGCTGAGTGTCGGCATTGATGACACCGACGAGAGTCACCTTCTCGAAATCCAATCCCTTGGCAATCATCTGAGTACCGAGCAAAACGGCGGCACCCGCATCGGCAAACTGCCCGAGCAGCTTTTGATGGGCGCCCTTGGCTGAGGTGGTGTCGGCGTCCATGCGTATGAGAGGTATCCCGCTACCCAAATTGGAATCGGCATCGAGCCATGAGCGCAAATAGATCTCTGCTTGCTGAGTCCCAAAGCCGTATTTCATGAGATAAGGACTGCCGCACTGGGGGCATGCCGCCAAAAGATGTTCCTGATGATTGCAATGGTGACAGGTTAGACGTTTGCCGTATTCGTGATACGTCAGCGAAGTGGAGCAAGACGGGCACATGGGCACGTATCCGCATTCCCGGCACATCACGAAGTTGGCAAACCCGCGCTGGTTGAGCAACAACACCGCCTTGTTTCCCGCCAAAAGCTCTTGTTTAAGAGCAAAAAGCAAGCGCTTGGAGTACATGGAGCGAAGTCCGCCTTTGAACTCGGCGGTCATATCGATGACCTCGATGGGAGGCAAAGGCTTTTTGTTTGCGCGCTCGCTTAAAACCAAACGTTGCCATGAACCGTCGGTTTGACAACGGTGCAGGGATTCGAGCGAAGGTGTGGCCGATCCCAAAATCAGCATCCCCTTGAACCTGTCCATCATCCATGTCGCAACATCGCGACTGTGGTAGCGCGGAGCCTGATCTTGTTTGTAAGAGTATTCGTGCTCCTCGTCGATGACCACCAGTCCAAGATTCCCGAAGGGAGCAAACAGCGCGCTTCTGGCACCGACGACCACCCGGGCACGACCGCTTTTTATGAAATCCCATTGGTCGAATCGCTCGCCTTGGCTCATTGCGGAATGAATGACCGCCACGACATCCCCGAACCTTCCTCGGAACCGCGCGACGGTTTGAGGGGTCAAAGAGATTTCGGGAACAAGGACACAGGCATCCATCCCCATGGAAAGTGCCTCTTCAATGGCGCGAAGATAAACCTCCGTTTTGCCCGAACCGGTCACGCCGTCAAGCAAAAACACCCGACCTTCTTGGGCATGTATGCCTTCGGAAATAGCATCAAGAGCAAGAGACTGTCCCGCGGTAAGCTTCGGTTTGGCCGAAGGAACGAAGTTCTTGTCGCCCTCGGGCATATCCCCCATCCTCATGCGCCTGCGATGTTCGATGGAAATGACGCCCGATTTCTCGAGAGAAGAAAGCGCAGAGGCAACCGAACCGTATTCCAAAGAGAGCTCGACCGCTCTCAGATCGCCTTTGGACAAAGCCGCAACGATACTTGATTGTTTCGCGGCGTTTTTGCGGGCAACGAACCGTTCGAAGTTCGGCCCTTTGACGACCCATCTGTCATCTGCTGCCGAAACGCTCGGACGCACGATTTCGTAATGACCGTCAGGGCCTTCGACGACCTTGGGGATAGCGGCCGGAGGGGTAAACAAACGGATACACGAAGAAAGCGGAGCGATGCAGTGCTTGGCCAAATACTTTGCCGTCACAACCGCACGCTCATCGAAAAAACTCTCCGAAACGACTTTTTCCACCGATTTTATCTTCGAGGGATCGATTGCGGGAGCCTCCGCTTTGTCGTCGGTGACAAAACCGATGACATGACGCTTCCCGAAAGGCACGACCACGGCACACCCGATGAGAGCGGGAGTGCCGTCGACACAGCCGTCGTCGGGCAATGCGTAGGTAAACGCATCATCCAGAGACGTTGCGGGAATATCGAGTGTGACCGAGGCAAACCTCAACAGACACTGCCTTTATCAATCAAGACCACAAGCGCTGCGCAACTGTTCGACCTTGCCCGTTTTCTCCCAAGTAAACTCGGGCAGTTCTCTTCCGAAATGTCCGTATGCCGAAGTCAGGCGATAAATGGGCCTGCGCAAATCGAGCGCATCGACGATGGCCGCGGGACGCAAATCAAACACCTTGTTGATGGCGTTGAGCAATACTTCGTCGCTCACTTTGCCCGTGCCGAACGTATCCACCATCACCGAGATGGGATGAGCCACACCGATAGCATAAGCAACCTGGACCTCGCATTTGTCGGCCAAACCGGCCGCTACGACGTTTTTGGCAACCCAGCGCATGGCATAAGCGGCCGAACGATCGACCTTGGTGCAATCCTTCCCGGAAAAACAACCGCCGCCGTGACGGCCATGCCGCCGTAGGTATCGACGATGATTTTTCTGCCGGTCAAACCGGTATCGCCCTTGGGACCTCCCACCACAAAATTTCCGGTGGGATTGACGTAGATTTTGGCATCGGGCGCAAGCTCAACACCTTCATCTGCCAAAACGGGTTTGATGACCGTGTTTTCTATATCGCTTCGAAGCGTTGCCAAG
>JAGCZM010000020.1 GCA_017960005.1 Eggerthellaceae bacterium | reverse complement strand
TGAACTCTTTGACCGCATCCATATCACACCTTTCGGCAAGATCTTTGTAATCCCATACGGCGATTTTCTGAATCTCATGGGAGGTGCGGAATCCGTCGAAGAAGTTCAAAAACGGCGCCTTGCCTCTGATGGCGGCCAGATGTGCCACGGCGGATTAGTCCATGACTTCCTGTACGTTTCCTTCCGCCATCATCGCAAAACCGGTCTGACGGCATGCCATGACATCGGAGTGGTCTCCGAAAATATTGAGCGATTGGGTCGCCACACAACGAGCACTCACATGAAACACCGAAGGCAGCTGCTCTGCCGCTATTTTGTACATGTTGGGGATCATCAGCAAAAGACCCTGAGAGGCGGTGTAGGTGGTGGTAAGAGCACCGGCTGCCAAACTGCCATGCACGACACCGGCCGCTCCCCCTTCGCTTTGCATCTCGCTGACCACGACTTTTGTCCCGAATATGTTTTTCTTTCCGGCCGCCGACCACTGATCGACGTAATCGGCCATGGGGCTTGAAGGGGTGATGGGATAAATGCCCGCCACTTCGGTAAAAGCGTAAGAAACATATGCGGCGGCGTTGTTGCCGTCCATAGACTTAAGCTGTCTTTGCATTGATTCTCCTTCGGGTTAACCGATGCCATGGGGTCGCCGTGCTTCCCCGATGTTCCTGTATCGCGTTTAAGTATAACAAGGCAAGAGAAACCCGATGCAAAATATCGGTCAATACACAAGAAATGCCCCGCCTCAAATCAATGGCGGGGCATTTGACAAAAACGATGAGTCGATAAGGCTACAGGCCCAGAACTTCCTTGATATCCGTATACACATCTCTCGGATCGCGATCGCCGTCGATTTTGACGAGCAGATTGCAACCGCGATAGTAATCGATGAGCGGAGAGGTCGACTTTTCGTAAACATTCAAGCGGTTGCGAACCGTCGTCTCGTTGTCGTCGTCGCGCTGATACATCTCGCCGCCGCACTTGGGGCATACCGGACCGTCTGCGACAGATCCGATGTATCCGCATTGTTTGCACATTCTTCTCGAGCAAAGACGACCGACTATCACCTCGAAGTCGACATCGACCAACACCGCGGCGTTAAGGGGTCTGTCAAGCTCGGCAAGCATGGTGTCCAAAGCCACGGCCTGCGTTGCCGTTCTCGGGAAACCGTCCAAAATGACACCTTTTGCGGTGTCGGGTTGTTGAATGCGCTCCTTCATCAAATCGATGATCAAATCGTCGGGAACAAGCTCTCCCGCATCCATGAACCCTTTGGCCTTGATACCGAGTTCGGTTTGATTCTTCACCGCTTGGCGAAGGATGTCGCCCGTGGAGATATGACACAAACCGCACTCTTCGACCAACATTGCGGCCTGGGTTCCTTTACCGGCGCCGGGGGCGCCCAATAACACGATATTCAAAACTAGCCACCTACTTAAAGAAGCCTTCGTAGTTGTACATCTTCAACTGGCTTTCGAGCTTGGACATGGTATCGAGGGCAACGCCGATCATAATCAGGATGGACGTACCGCCGAATGCCTGAATCAAAGCATTGCCGGTGAAGAAGAATAAAATGGTCGGAATAACGGCAACCAAACCGATGAACAAACCACCGGGCAGCGTGATGCGCCTGATGACGTTCTTGATGTATTGGGTGGTATCCGAACCCGGTCTGAACCCGGGAATGAATCCGCCTTGTCTGCGCAGGTTATCCGACGTCTCTTCGGGATTGAACACCATCGAGGTATAGAAGTAAGCGAAGAAAACGATCAAAGCAAGCGTGAACAGCCAGCTCAACCAACCGCTGGACATGTAGTTGGCGGCATCGGTCAACCAATCCACATTGAACAGCGCGGCCAACTGTGCCGGGAAGTACATGATGCAGCTTGCGAAGATGATCGGGATAACACCTGCGGCATTGACCTTCAAAGGAATG
>JAGCZM010000019.1 GCA_017960005.1 Eggerthellaceae bacterium | reverse complement strand
TATCGCAGGACGCATCGGCGATGTTGTAGGCACCTCCGCACTCCCCCGACAGCAGACAATACAACATGCCCGCCACCGCATCGCATACGTGCAGATAGGAATATGTTTGGGTGCCTTCGCTTTTTAGAACGATATCCTCACCGTCTATCGCTTTATGCAAAAACTGGGAAAGCGCTTTGCTGTCGCTCGGAAGCAAGGTGGCCCCAAACGTCCGGGGGAGCCTTGCGATAACCATGTCGAGTTGTTTTTGCGCGATGGCCGCTTGGCATAAGGATTCGCAAAGGCGTTTGCTTTCGGGATAGGAGGCGCGAAGGGTATTCGAATCGATGTATCCGCAATACTCTTCCGTGAAATACTTCACATCCCCGCGGTTTTCTCCGTAGATCTCCACCGAAGATGCGAGCAGAAATCTCTCAAACCCGAATCCGCTCGCTTTCGCTTTGTCGGCGTAATCGATCAGATTCATCATGCCGATGACGTTTGATGCCACCGTGGAAATCGGCTCGGTCGCGTAAGCGCGCGGGTGGGTGGGAGAAGCCAAATGCAAAACGAAATGGGCATAAATCTTGGGGCACGCGCCTCCCTCTCCCAAATCCATCTCTTCAAATAAAAACTTTTCTTCCTCGAAATACGGGAATCTCTCTTTTGCTCTTTGAGCCGATCTCCCTATTCCCAAAACCGTGCAGTCGAGGTTGTCGTGTTTGTTTTTGTGCATCAGCACGTCAATCAAAAACGTGCCGATCATGCCGGTGGCACCGGATATCGCGACCGTTTTATGGGACAACCTGTTCCAATCAATGGGCAACGACGCGCAATACGCGACATCGTTTGCATATGTTTGCAACGAAAGACGGTTCATTACTCCTACCTGTCTTCTCTGGAAGAACTGAGATATGCTTCGAACAGTTCGAGGTTGTCCACGGTGGTAAGTTTCATGTTCTTGTCCGAACCCGCGGAGAAATACAGCCTTTTGCCCAACTCCACCATCATCGTGTTGGTATAGCTGGAGCCGTAGATACCTATTTCTTTGGCAAACGCTTCGCGATATGCCTCGATAAGTTCACCGAACCGATATGCCTGAGGAGTCACCACGCGGCGCAGTTTTTCTCTCGGGATGTATTCGGTGGTGGTGGATGAATTCTCCGGAGAAACCAAGAAGATCTGTTCGTTGTAGGGCATGGAGGATACGGCGTTTCCGTGCAGTCTGCATACGTTTAGCAAATCGCTTAGGATGGAGGGTTCGAGCATGGGACGCACGCCGTCATGGATGATGACGATGTCGTCTGCATCTATTTTGTTTTCCAGGTTATATACGCCGTTTCTGATGGATTCTTGGCCGGTGTTGCCGCCGGTCACCATCCATTTGAGTTTGGAGATGCCGTACTTGTCCTTATAGGACATGACCTCGTCTTGCCATCCGTCGATGCAAACCACTTCGATGGCGTCCACTTCCTCATGCTTCTCGAATATCTCGAGGGTATACGCGAGGATGGGTTTGTCGTTTACGGTCAGGAATTGCTTGGGGATGTTTTTACCCATACGGGAGCCGACACCGCCGGCGATGATCAACGCGACATTCATAATCTGACCTCCGTATTACGCGGATTACACACGCCACACTTTAAGATCATGCTTTGACACCCGCTGTTCTTCGGGCGGCAGTTGCATGTAATCTCCGAACCATAAGCTCAAAAGCGCGTCGGTATCTTTTATTGCCATGAAGCTGTATCCCTCGAACTCCACAAAAGCATACTCTTCAAGCTTTTCTTTCTCTATCCATCTGAACTTCTTGTATTCGTCTGTCAATGATGCCACATGCGCGCTCTCGTCAAAGCCGTATCGCGCATAAAAGCGCTCCATCTTCTTGTCGAGGTTTTTGATACGCGTCGATCTGAACGGCAAATACTTGTAAACAAGGGCGACAAAGCGCTTTAAAGGATTGCCCCAGCCCTTCACCGGACGGGTAAGCGATGCGCGTGCCGTCAGATAGATGTAGGCCAACCAATGACGGCGGTTTGCTTTCTTTTTATCCTCGGGCATTCCGTCGAAGGGAAATATGTCGATCCAGAGATACTCCTCGATGATGCCTTCCATGCTCTTTTCTTGAGCGCGCACCTTCTTGGTGTATACCTTGCCCCAATGCACCGGAAATCCCCCGTGCTGCCAATCGATATATCCGAGAGGTTCGGGAAGCTCGTCTTTGAGCTCAATGAGTTTCATGAAATCCGGCCTGGGCATGAGTATGTCGATGTCGTCATCCCAGGGAATGAACCCTTTGTGGCGTATCGCGCCGAGCAGTGTTCCGGCGTGCAGAGAATAGCGAAGACGGTGTTTATCCAAAAAAGCAACAAGAGGAATGAGAATGTTCAATTCCTCTTGTTGGATTTCTTTCAATGACAAATAGTTCTCTTCCATACCTTTGTCTTATTCGGTCGGCATACCACCCGAGTATTCGGAAGCATCGATTACCTGCATCCTGATCGGGAACACCGTATCGGGCCCGTCGTATTCCTCTTCGCTGTAAGGATCGCGACCCAAATCGATGTTTTGCAACATATTCTTCCAGTCCGCGTAGTACGTGACGACATAGGATTGCGTGTAGCTGCTGCCGGCGGGCTTGTAACCGTAGGTCTTGCCCGGCATGATGGCGTTATAGGAAACGAGTGCTCCGACGTTCATGACGCGCGCCATGGAAACCAGGCGGGTGACCGACAAGTCGGTACGGGCGATTTCGCAAAGCTTCTCGATAACCGAATACATGCTGGGAGCATCGGGATTGAGCGGATCGCCCACCGGGTTCAAGGACAAAACGGACCTGATGAACGCCTGGGCGACTATCTTTTGATTGTCGGCACGCTGGAAGTCGCCGCGTCCGTATGCCTTGCGCTCACGGGCAAAGCACAATGCCTCATGACCGGTCAGATGCTGCTCGCCTGCCATGATGCGTACGCGGCTGTCCATACTGGAGGGCTGGTTCATCGAAACCGGTGCGTCGATGTCGACACCGCCCGCAGCATCGATGATCTCTTCGAGACCGCTGAACGAAACCACGCCGACATGGGCTATTTTGACACCGGCAAAGTCACTGACGGCCTGCACCATACCGGCTTCCTTGCCGTATGCGTAAGCCGCATTGATCTTCACATAACCGTACGCTCTTCCCTTCCATGTGAAATTTATCATGGTGTCACGCGGAATAGAAACCATGGTGATGGTGTTATTGGGAACGTCGATACGGCATAAGATGACGACGTCGGCACGGCTGGAATTGCTGTTGATGTCATAGGAGTCGATGCCGAGCAGCAATGCGTAAAACGGCTCGAGCGTCTCATCGACATCGGAAACCAACACCTGCTCCAAATCGGCTTTCTCCTCGGGGGTAAAGCCGCCGGTCAAAAGCTCATCGAGATGGTTGATGACAAGCACGATTGCGATACCGGCACCGACAAGCAAGACGCCCAAACCGACGGCAACGCCGATCAAGATCTTGGAAGCGGTCTTGGCTTTGGGTTTGCGGGTTTGCACCGCGGGACGGACCGCAGGGCGCGTTGTCGGCTGGGGATGCTGCTGTTGCTGCTGATAAGCGCCGTATCCGGCGTTTTGCCGGTAATAAGGGTCATATTGACCGGTGTTATACGATTCTTGAGGGTTTTGGTTATACCCGTTTGACGCATAAGGGTCGCCGTATCCGTTGTAATCGGGATATCCCGCACCGTTGTTGTCCTGATAACCGTTGCGATTATATTGATCGTAC
>JAGCZM010000018.1 GCA_017960005.1 Eggerthellaceae bacterium | reverse complement strand
TGGAAAAAGACGGCGATCTGGGAATATTCGGAGTGGGGGTGCGGGCCGCGTTCAACACTTCCGACATCGAGATTGCCCTGTGGAGTTGCCCCGGTGCTTTTCCGAGGAGCAGGGCGGTAAAAGTGTTGCAAAGCGCGCTTGATGCAACCGGTATTGTCCGGGTTTTGGGAAAGCTCGGATCCGAGCGATCCGTATCGGGCGTGGAGGTTTTGCACGGACGCGGCAACTGGGAAGAGAAATTGGGAAACTGCACCTATGCGGTATCTGCACCGGGATTTTTCCAAGTAAACACTTTCGGCGCACAGGTGTTGATTTCGGTGGTAAAAGAATTCCTGGGTGATGTTTCAAAAGCGCGCATCGCCGATTTATATGCCGGCTGCGGCACGTTCGGTATTGCGCTTGCAAAAGACAATGCCGACGTGGTTGCGGTGGAGAGCTTTGGGCCATCGGTACGCGATTTGCGCCGCAATGCGCAGAAAAACAATGTCGATATGGATATCGTCGGGGGAGATGCGGCAAGGGAGCTTGCCTCACTGGGCAAGCTTGACGCGGTCGTGTTCGATCCTCCGCGTGCGGGTTTGGCGGCAAACGTTGCCGAGGATATCGCGAAAGCTTCTCCGAAATCCGTTGTATACGTGAGTTGCGATCCCCAAACGCTCGCGCGCGATATCGAGCGGTTTTCTCGGGCGGGGTATCGCGTCGAGGCGGTTCAACCCGTAGATATGTTTCCCCAGACATACCATGTCGAGACCGTGGTATTGATGTCGCGGGTTGAGGTTTGAAGAGTCAAAACGAATCAGAGGTCTTATATGGAACAACTCATTGCTTATTGCGGTCTTGATTGCGGCAAATGCGATGCCCATATTGCAACGGCAAACGACGATTGGGACCTTCGCAGGAAAACGGCATCGCTTTGGAGCGAATTGAACGGGATTGTCATTACACCCGAGCAGATAAACTGCCAAGGTTGTCGTTGTGACGGTGTCAAGACGCTTTACTGCGAGCGTTTATGCGAGATACGCAAGTGTGCCGTAAGCCGGGATTTCGGATCATGCGGTCTTTGCCCGGAAGCGGATACCTGCCCAAAGCTTCATACCGTTATCGGCAACAATCCGATTGCGGCCGATAATCTCAAAAAGGTCAAAGGCGAATAGACGACCATCTTCAACAGAAGGGTTTTTATGAAAAAAGCATCGATAATCATTTCCGTGGTCGCGCTTGTCTTGGTGATAGGCGGAGCGTTGCTGATTGCTTTGGACTCTTCGGAGCGCAATGTCAAAGCGCTTGAGGATTGCCCCGTCATTCATGAGCTTGAGTTCGGCGGCGTTTATATCGATATCACCATCGATGAGTTCAATGCGCTGGGTTACGAATACGGCGACAGCGTTTCGGTGAGGTTTTCCAACGGATATACCTTGGAGGATTTGCCTTATTACAACGGATACTATACCGCAAACGGCGAGGAACTTTTGGTGGCTTACCCGGGTTACCCCCATATCAGGGTTGGCATCAACAACGGAGACGATTTGTGGGTTATCGCCGGGCTTTCGGAGGGGATGACCGCAAGCGTGTCTTTGTATGAAGCCGGCAAATACATCAATATCCAGGAAGTGAGAAACCTGCAATACAAAGACGATCGCAGTCTGTTTCCCGGCGATGAGGTGTTTGCGAACTTCAGGGAAGTGACGATCGGCAATCTCAAGGACAACGTCTTTTATCGCAGTGCATCTCCTTGCGACAATCAACACAACCGAGCACCCTATGTCGATGCTTTGATTGAACAGGCCCAAGTCGCTTTCATCGTGGATTTGGCCGATGACGATGCAAAGATTCAAGGATATATGGACAAAGAGGGCTTCTCGAGCAATTACTTCAAGGGTTTATATCAAGCCGGCAAGGTAATCGCCTTGGCTCTCAACATGAATTACGGCTCCGATGACTTCAAAACAAAGGTGGGAAACGGGCTTGCCGCCATGGCGTCAAACGACGGTCCTTATTTGGTGCACTGCACGGAGGGCAAAGACCGTACCGGATTTGTATGCGTGCTGATAGAGGCTTTTGCCGGGGCGACCTATGAGGAGATAAAAGACGACTACATGGTCACGTATTTCAACTACTACGGTATCACCGAAGCAAAGGATAAAGTCAAATACGACACCATCGTCGAAAGCCTGCTCGATCCCATGATCGTGAGTATTGTCGGCAATGCAAGCGTCGACTATAAGACGGCCGATTTGTCTAGCTATGCGAGGGCGTTTATCGCATCCGCAGGTTTAAGCGATACCCAAATCGCGCAACTTCGTTCAAAACTGCTCAAATAAGGACGTACATGAAAGATTGTGATTGCCGCTCATGGGCATCGGGAGATGCGATTTTGGAGCAATACCATGATTTCGAATGGTGCCGCATCAACCACGATGACGCTTTCATATTCGAGATGCTGTGTCTGGAAGGCGCAAGCGTGGGTCTTTCCTGGAGAACCATCATG